>CASEKM010000001.1 GCA_949288405.1 uncultured bacterium
GGACTTGGACATTTTTCCCGAGTTGGTGTTCAGGTGGTGGACATGGAACCACTGCTTGCACCAGGGGTGGCCGATGAAGGACTCGCTCTGGGCGATCTCATTGGTGTGGTGGGGGAAGGCGTTGTCGATGCCGCCGCAGTGCAGGTCCAGGTACTCCCCGTTGTATTTCAGGGAGATGCCGGAGCACTCGATGTGCCAGCCGGGGTAGCCCACCCCCCAGGGGGAGTCCCACTTCAGGGCCTGGTCCTCAAACTTGGACTTGGTGAACCAGAGGACGAAGTCGTTCTTGTTGCGCTTGTTGGGGTCCTCCTCCACGCCTTCCCGCACGCCCACGGCCAGGTCCTCCTCGTCGTGGTCGTTGAAGACGTAGTACCGGTCCAGCTTGGAGGTGTCGAAGTACACGTTGCCCCCCGCCTGATAGGCGTAGCCCTTGTCCAGCAGCCGGGAGATGATGGCGATATACTCGTCGATGAGGCCGGTGGCGGGCTGGACGGTGTCGGGGCGCTTGATGTTCAGCTTGCGGCAGTCCTCAAAGAAGGCGTCGGTGTAGAACTGGGCGATCTCCATGACGGTCTTGTGCTCCCGCTTGGCCCCCTTGAGCATCTTGTCCTCGCCGGTGTCCGCGTCGGAACTGAGGTGGCCCACGTCGGTGATGTTCATGACCCGGTTCACGTCGTAGCCGCTGTAGCGCAGGAATTTCTCCAGTACGTCCTCCATGATGTAGGAGCGCAGGTTGCCGATGTGGGCGAAGTGGTACACCGTGGGACCGCAGGTGTACATCTCCACATGGTTGGGGGTGTGGGTGGTGAATTCTTCCTTCTTATGGGTGGCGGAATTGTATAACAGCATAACAGATGACCTCCATCGTTGTTTTCTTCCGTAGGGGCGCACAGCGTGCGCCCGCAGGGATCGTTCTGATTTCGGGGGCGGGCGCACCCTGTGCGCCCCTACGAATTCTGCCCCAAAAACTTCTCGTCCAGCAGCTTCTCCAGCAGCTCCACCCGTTGGGACAGGGCGTCCAGCTGCTCGGCTACCGGGTTTTCCACGCTGGTCTGGTCCACCTCGTCGGCGTAGTGGGTGGTCTTTCCGGCGATGCGGACGATCTGGGCGGGGATGCCCACGGCGGTGGCGTCGGGGGGCACCTCGCTGAGCACCACCGCGTTGGAGGCGATGCGGGCGTTGTCCCCGATCTTGAAGGGGCCCAGCACCTTGGCCCCGCAGCTGAGCAGTACATTGTTGCCCACGGTGGGGTGGCGCTTGCCCTGGTCCTTGCCGGTACCCCCCAGGGTAACCCCGTGGTAGATCAGGCAGTCGTCCCCCACCTCGGCGGTCTCGCCGATGACGATGCCCATGCCGTGGTCGATGACCAGCCGCCGGCCGATCTTGGCCCCGGGGTGGATCTCGATGCCCGTCCAGAACCGGCTCCACTGGGAGACGAACCGGGCCAGGAACTTCCGGTTGTGACAGTATAGCCAGTGGGCCAGGCGGTGATACAGGGTGGCGTGGACCCCCTGGTAGAGCAGAAAGATCTCCAGCTTGCTCCGGGCGGCCGGGTCCCGGCGCTGGTAGGCCTCCAGGGTCTCATTCAGGTTTTTAAACATGGGTTCCTCCTCACAGACATCCCGAGACGAGAGACCGCGCCCGCTTCCCACAGAAACGAAAAACGCCTCCCATTCCCCACAGGGAATAAGAGGCGATATGCTCGCGGTTCCACTCTCATTTCTCGCTTGCCGGACCGGTAACGGGGTCCACTCGGGCGGCATTACCCGCCGCGCTCCCGGACGCACTTCACGCTCTCCCGCCGCAGACCCCCTTTCAGCCGGTGAAGGGCCCTCTCTGTTCTTTGGCGAAAGCGCTACTCTTCCGTTCTCAGCGCCTTACAAGACAGTATATTATCATCCCGGCCCGGATGTGTCAAGTGGGGGAGGCTGGGAGGCATGCCCTGCAAGGCATCCCTTTTAGAGGGAAAGGGCCCGCCGGCAAGGCTTCCCCCTTCAAGGGGGAAGCTGTCAGCCGAAGGCTGACTGATGAGGGTTCGTTTGGGAGTGCTCCTCTGTCCGCCCCCTCATCCGGCCCTTCGGGCCACCTCCCCCCCTGTGGGGGGAAGGCTTGGAGAGGCGCAACCCTGAAAAGCCCCCGTCCCCCTTTTTCCAAGCCTGTCCGCAAAAATTTCCGCCACCGATTGCAAAATGTGCTACAATCGTTGTAAGATAAGGAAGTCTGACCGCGCCAGGCGCGCGGTCCTGGATGGGAGGAGACCGCCGGATGAACAAAACCGCCCTGTATCTTATGTATTTCTGCATCTACTCCGCGGCGCTGCTGCTGATTGGCAAGAGCAGCCTGCGGGAGGACCCCACCCCCCGCAGCTATTTTCTGTGCAACCGCACCGCCAGCCTGCCCCTGTGCATCTGCACCTTCGTGGGCACCTGGATGTCCGCCATCACCATCCTCAGCCTCACCGGCGGGGTGTACGAGGACGGGCTGGCGGTGCTGTTCTACTCGGTGGTGCCCTGGTTCTTCGGGGCCTTCCTCCTGGCGGCGGTGAGCCGCCTGCTCTACCAGTACAACGTGGTCACTGTCCCGGAGCTGTTCCGCCGGCACTACCGCTCCCCCGCCCTCCAGGCGGTGTACGGGGGCATCGTCCTGATGGTCTATGTGTGCTATCTGGTCACCCAGTACAAGGGCTTCGGCACCGTGGCCGCCGCCCTGTTCGACATCCCCTACCCGGTGGCGGTGCTCATGGTCTACCTGTTCGTGCTGTACACCACCTTTGGCGGGTACCGCTCGGTGCTGCGCACCGACGCCTTTAATCTGGCCATTCTGGTGGTCAGCCTGACGGTGCTCCTGGTGATGCTGGTGGGCCGGGCGGGGGGCCTGCCCCAGCTCTATATCCAGGCGGGGACCCTCACCGGCTCCGACCCCGCCCGGGACCTGCTGTCCCTCTTCAACAGCCGCTACACCCCCCTCATCAGCCTGTCCATGTTCTTCGGGTGGGGGCTGGGCCTGGCGGCCAACCCCCAGTACATGATCCGGGTGATCTCCGCCCGGAATCCCCGCAGCGCCCGGTGGACGGTGCTGGGCTCCATCATCCTGCTGGCCCTGCTGTACATCGCCCTGGTCCACATCGGCCTGGCCGCCCGGGTGCTGGTGCCCCAGGCCCCCCAGGTGTCCTCCAGCGACGAGATCATCGTCCACCTGATGAACAACGAGCTCTACAGCGGCTGGAGCGGCTTCTTCCTGTTCGCCGTCATCGGGGCCTGCGTGTCCACTGCCAACTCCCAGCTGCTGCTCATCGCCTCCTCCTTTTCCTACGACATGGTCCGCATCATCAGCCCCAAGCCCGTCTCCGAGCGCCGGGTGCTCACCCTGGGCCGGCTGGCGGTGTTCGGCGGGGGGACGGTCTCCATGCTCCTGGCCCTGGACCCGCCCGCCTTCACCCTGTCCTACGGGGGCGACGTGTGGGGCGCGGTGGGCATCCTCCTCTTCCCCGCCACCTACGGCACCCTCCTGTGCCGCAAGGTCACCCGGCGGGGGGTCTGGGCCTCCATCCTGGTGGGGGCGGCCGCCATCCTCACCCTCTACCCCGCCTACTACGGCGGCCTGCTCCGGGTGCACCCCGCCCTGCCTGGGGTGGTGCTGTCCGCCGCCGCCCTGCTGACCGGTTCCGCCCTGGACCGGAGACGAGAGGAGGAACAGCCGTGAAAAAACTGCGCCGGATGCTTCCGCTGGACATTGAAAATAAGATCCTCATCCCCTTCGCCGCCATCAGCCTGGCCACGGTGGTGTGCTTCTGCATCATCCTCTACTTCACCGAGTTCCAGGTGAAGGTGGAGACCCAGCGCCAGGAGGCCCAGACCCTGCTCCACTACCTCCAGGCCGACCTGGAGCTGGAGGAGTACCGGCGGGAGCCGGAGCGGCTGCTGGACAAGTACCGGGAGGACTACCGGAGCGACTGCCTGTTCATCTACGGCCCCGCCGGCCAGCTGCTCATGGGCGACCCGGAGGCGGACGTGGACGCCATGGAGCTGCTGGCCCAGATCTCCGACCCGGCCCTGGGCTGGCAGGTCCGGTGCTATCTGGACCGGGGGGAGCTGGGCAGCACTTTTATCGAGGAGCAGAAGTACATGATCCTGGCGGCGGTGGCCATGCTGCTGGCCATCGTCCAGGCCAGCGTGCTCATCGCCCACAACATCTCCGACCCCATCCGCCGCCTCAGTGAGGTGTGCCGGAGCATCAGCCGCCACCCGGAGCAGGGCAACACCCTGCCCGAGGAGTACCTGAACAAGACCGACGAGGCGGGCCAGCTGGCCCGGGCCTTCCAGGCCATGATGGAGAGCATCCGGGGCTACACCGGCGAGCTGGTGCGGGTCAAGACCCTCAACGAGTGCATCGTGGAGAACCTGCCCCTGGGGGTGGTGGCCTACGACCGGGAGGGCAGCGCCATCCTGATCAACGCCTCCGCCTCCGCCATGCTCCGCCGGGAGGACGAGCGGGACGGGCAGGGCCGGGACCTGCGGATGCTCCTCTCCCGCATCCAGGCCCGGGAGGACGTGCTCCCCGCCCCCGCCCGGCTGGCGGACGGAGCGGGCAAGGTCCGGGACTATGAGTTCGGCGTGTGGCAGCTGCGGGAGCCCGACGGCTCCCGCTGGGGGACCCTGTACACCATCGACGACGTGACCTACAACAAGCACATGGAGGAGAAGCTCACCGAGGACGAGAAGCTGGCCTACACCGGCAAGCTGGCCGCCGACGTGGCCCACGAGATCCGCAACCCCCTGGCGGGCATCCGGGCCGGCCTTCAGGTGGTAGGCCGGAAGCTGGCGGAGGAGCGGGACCAGAAGCTGTGCCAGGGCATGGTGCGGGAGGTGGACCGGGTCAACCTGCTCATCGAGAACCTGCTGAACCTGTCCCGCCGCCGGGAGAGCGAGAAGACCACCGTGAGCATCAACGTCCTCTTTGAGGAGCTGCAGATGCTCTATTTCAAGGTGGCGGAAAACAAGAACATCCGCCTCTCCGCCCAGGTGGAGGGAAATTTGTGGCTCTACGCCGACGAGGGGGAGCTGCGCCAGGTGCTCATCAATCTCATCAACAACAGCGTCAAGGCCATGCCCGACGGGGGCGAGCTGGCCGTCCGGGCCTGGAAGGGCGGGGAGGGCGTCACCCTGTCCGTGGTGGACACGGGGGTGGGCATGGCCCCGGAGAAGCTGGACAAGGTGCTCAGCGGCACCGGCACCGGCGGGCTGGGCCTGTCCATCGTCCGGCGGCTGCTGGCCCAGAACGGAGGCCGGCTGTCCATGGACAGCCGGCCCGGGGCCGGGACCCGGGCCCAGATCGTTTTCCCCGGCAAAGGAGGTACGGCATGAATACAAAGGTACTGGTGGTGGACGACGAGTTCCTCATCCGCATGTCCCTGGACAGCGGCCTGTCCGACCTGGGCTACCAGGTGAAGACGGCGGACAGCTTCCCCGAGGGGACCGCCCTGGCGGAGTCCTGGCGGCCCGACGTGGTCCTGCTGGACAACAAGCTGGGCAATGAGCTGGGTCTGGACCACATCGAGGATTTTAAGAAGATCGACGAGGATATCCAGATCGTGATGATCACCGCCTACGGCTCCGTGTCCCAGGCGGTGGAGGCCATGAAGCGGGGGGCCTGCCACTACATCCAGAAGCCCTTCGACCTGGAGGAGGTGGATATGATCATCCGCCGGAACCTGGAGCAGCTCAAGCGCCGCCGGAGCCTGGAGCTCATGCGCCAGAACCCGCCCAAGATCGTGGGCGAGAGCGAGGCCATCCGCCGCATCTGCCGGAACGTGGAGATTTTGGCCCAGAACGACAACGTGGACCTGCTCATCTGCGGGGAGACGGGCACCGGCAAGGGGGTGGTGGTCAACGCCATCCACGACAGCAGCCCCCGCCGGGACACCCCCCTGGTCAAGATCAACTGCGGGGCCATCCCCGAGTCCCTGCTGGAGTCGGAGCTGTTCGGCTATGAGAAGGGGGCCTTCACCGGGGCCAGCAAGGCCAAGAAGGGCCTGATGGAGCTGGCCAACGGGGGCACCGTCTTTCTGGACGAGATCGGCGAGCTCCCCCTGGCCATGCAGTCCAAGCTGCTCACCTTCCTGGAGGACCGGCGGTTCAAGCGGGTGGGCGGCCTGCGGGACATCGAGGTGAACGTGCGCATCATCGCCGCCACCAACCGGGACCTGGAGGCGGAGGTGGAGAAGGGCGCCTTCCGGGAGGACCTGTTCTACCGCCTGAATGTGATGCAGATCCGCATCCCGCCCCTGCGGGAGCGGCGGGAGGACATCCCCGTGCTGGCCCGGTACTATCTGGACCACTTCAACCGGAAGTTCAACAAGCACATCCGGGACATCGCCCCCGCCTTTCTGGCGGAGATGGAGCGCTGGTCCTGGAAGGGCAACGTGCGGGAGCTGCGCAACGTGATGGAGCGGTGCGTCCTGTTCAGCCGGGGGGACCTGCTCACCGGCGAGGAGACCGGCCTGGAGTTCAAGGGGGAGGACGCCGCCCCCGCCGGGCCCGCCTACCCCATGAAGGACCTGGAACAGGGCCCCATCGACCTGAAGAGAGAGGTGGACGCCTTCGAGCGGACCTACATTGACCGGGCCCTGGCCCTCTCCGGGGGCAACAGCAGCCGGGCGGCCCAGCTGCTGGGCTGCACCCGCTTCACCCTGAAGCGGCGGCTGGAGCATGAGGAAGCTTGAACACTGTGCGGATCTGAACGGCCGGGTGTGCGAAAACGCACACCCGGCCGTCTGCTTTTGTCCATTCCGCCAGGTGATGCCATCCATGCGAAAATAGAATTTATGGTGCAGACTGCCGGAGGCAGCCAACATATTCCCTGGTTTTTTGCCGAAAAGATGCAGGAATTTCAAAAAACAGGAAGGCGGCCGGAAAGCTGGCACGGAACTTGCAATATATATGGGGTGAAATTTATTGCTAAGGAGGCAATTGGCATGTACAAAGTAGATCTGAACAGCGACCTGGGCGAGAGCTTCGGCGCCTACACCATCGGCATGGACGAGGCGGTCATCGCCCACATCTCCTCCGCCAATGTGGCCTGCGGCTATCACGCCGGAGACCCCCTGGTGATGGACAAGACTGTGGCCGCCGCCAAGGCCGCCGGCGTGGCGGTGGGGGCCCACCCCGGCTACCCCGACCTGATGGGCTTCGGCCGCCGGAACATGGTGTGCTCCCCCAAGGAGGTCAAGGCCTACATCCAGTACCAGCTGGGCGCCCTCATGGCCTTCACCGCCGCCCACGGGGTGAAGCTGCAGCACTGCAAGCCCCACGGCTCCCTGTACAACATGGCCGGTAAGGACATGGACCTGGCTATGGCCATCGCCGAGGCCATCTACAGCGTGGACAAGGACATCATCCTCCTGGGCCTGGCGGGCAGCAAGATGCTGGAGGCCGGCAAGCAGGTGGGCCTGCGGGTGGCCAGCGAGGTGTTCGCCGACCGGGCCTATCAGGCCGACGGCTCCCTGGTGCCCCGGAAGCAGCCCGGCGCGGTGATCCACGACAAGGACGAGGCCATTGCCCGCACCATCCGCATGGTCACCGAGGGCAAGGTCACCGCCATCACCGGCGAGGAGGTGTCCATCGACGCCCACTCCATCTGCGTCCACGGCGACAACCCCTCCGCGGTGGAGTTCGTCAAGAACATCCGGGCCGCCCTCAACGCCCAGGGCGTAGAGATCGCCCCCATCGCCGCCATCGTGTAACGGGCCCCTGCAAAACAGGCCCCTGTAAGGAGAGAACCCCTCAAAATAATTCTGTGGGAGGTACATTATGAGCAACAAGCCTGAAAACCTGAACCAGACAGCGGTAAAACCCAGCCGCTCGGTGCTGTTCGGGGCCGCCTTCCTGATGGCCACCTCGGCCATCGGCCCCGGCTTCCTGACCCAGACGTCCACCTTCACCGCCCAGCACGGGGCGGCCCTGGCCCTGATCATCATTATGGCCATCATCATGGACATCACCGCCCAGATGAACATCTGGTCGGTGGTCACCGTCTCCAAGATGCGCGCCCAGGACGTGTGCAACAAGCTGCTGCCCGGTCTGGGCTATGTGATCGCCATTCTGGTGGCCATCGGCGGCCTGGCCTTCAACGTGGGCAACGTGGGCGGCGTGGCCCTGGGCTTCAACGCCATGTTCGGCCTGGACCAGACCATCGGCGCGGTGGTGGCCGGCTGCTTGGGCATCATCATCTTCATCAACAAGAACGCCAAGACCCTCATGGACAAGGTGGCCACCCTGCTGGCCGCCATCATCCTCATCACCGTGGTGGTGGTGGCCGTCATCTCCGAGCCCCCTCTGGGCGAGGTGGCCAAGGGCCTCACCCGGGTGGACTACCTGCTGGACCCTGAGACCAAGGCCTTCACCGCTCTGACCACCCTGCTGGGCGGCTCCTGCGGCGGCTATATCGCCTTCTCCGGCGCCCACCGCCTGCTGGACGCGGGCATCGCCGGCCCTGAGAACGTGGGCCACGTGCGCAAGAGCGTCCTCCAGGGCTGCGGCACCTCCGGCTTGGTGCGTATCCTGCTGTTCCTGGCCGTCCTGGGCACCTGCATGAGCGGCACCCAGTGGATCGCCGAGAACGCCAAGATCATCACCGACGCCGCCAACGGCGGCAACCCCGCCGCCGAGGCCTTCCGCCTGGCTGCCGGCGACCTGGGCTACCGCCTGTTCGGCCTATGCCTGTTCTCCGCCGGCGTGTCCTCCGTGGTGGGCGCGGCCTTCACCTCCGTGTCCTTCCTGAAGACCCTGCACCCCTTCATCAACAAGTATGAGCGCCAGTTCGTGGTGGGCTTCATCGCCTTCTCCACCCTGATGATGGTCATCGTGGGCAACGCCGCCCAGCTGCTGATCATCGCCGGCGCCTTCAACGGCCTGATCCTGCCCATCACCCTGGGCGTCATGCTCATCGCCAGCCGCAGCAAGCGCATCGTGGGCAGCGAGTACAAGCACCCCATGCCCCTCATCATCCTGGGCGCCATCGTGGTGCTCATCTCCCTGTACTCCGGCGTCCAGGCCGTTCCCGGCATCCTGGACCTGTTCGGCTGATGTTTCCCCTTCCCCGGCGGGCCCGCCTGAGCGGGCCTGCCGGGAGCAAACAGAAAGGAGCCCTCTATGGCTGACGTAAGATTTCTCCTCTCCGGGGATTCCTCTGTGACGGTGGAGTTCGGCAACGAGATCAGTCCGGCCATCAACGCCCAGATCCGCGCCTTCAACATCGCCCTGGAGGAGAGCAAGCTCCCCGGCATCACTGAGACAGTGCCCACCTACCGCTCCCTCATGGTCCACTACGACCCCGGCGTCATCCGCTATGACGCCCTGGTAAAGGAGATGAAGGGCCTGCTGGGCCAGCTGTCCAACATCCAGATCCCCCCCAGCGACGTGCTGGAGATCCCCGTCCTCTACGGCGGGGAGTACGGCCCCGACCTGGACTTTGTGGCCGAGCACAACCACAAGACCCCGGAGGAGGTGGTGAAGATCCACACCTCCACCGAGTACCTCATCTACATGCTGGGCTTCACCCCCGGCTTCACCTACCTGGGCGGCATGAGCGAGGAGATCGCCACCCCCCGGCTGAAGCAGCCCCGGGTGAAGATCCCCGCCGGGTCGGTGGGCATCGCCGGCTCCCAGACCGGCGTGTACCCCATCGACTCCCCGGGCGGCTGGCAGCTCATCGGCCAGACCCCGGTGCGCATGTACGACCCGGACCGGGCGGAGCCCATCCTCCCCAAGGCGGGCGAGTACATCAAGTTCTACTCCATCACCCAGAAGGAGTTTGACGACATCGCCGCCCAGGAGGCGGCGGGCACCTATGTGTGCAAGCGCCATCCCAGAAAGGAGGGGGCACAGTGAGCATCACCGTTTTGAATCCCGGCCTGCTGACCACGGTCCAGGACCTGGGCCGGGTGGGCTATCAGCAGTTCGGCGTGTCCGTCTCCGGCGTCATGGACCCCCGGGCCGCCGCCACCGCCAACATCCTGGTGGGCAACCCGGAGGACGAGGCGGTGCTGGAGTGCACCATGCTGGGGCCCCAGCTGCGCTTTGACGCGGCCAACACCATCGCCATCACCGGCGGAGACCTGATGGCCTCCCTGGACGGGCAGCCGGTGCCCACCTACCGGGCCGTGGCCGTCCAGGCGGGACAGACCCTCCGCTTCCAGGCCCCCAAGACCGGATGCCGGGCCTACATCGCCTTTACCGGCGGCCTGGACATCCCCGTGGTCATGGGCAGCCGCTCCACCTACATGAAGGCCAAGATCGGCGGCTTCCAGGGCCGGAAGCTCCAGAAGGACGACGTGATCGGCTTCCGGGCCCCCGGCGCCCCCAAGAACCTGACGGAGCGGTACATCTACCCCGAGTTCATCCCCCGGCCGGTGTACACCATCCGGGTGGTGATGGGCCCCCAGGACGACGCCTTCACCCCCCAGGGCATCGCCACCTTCCTGGGAGAGACCTACTCTGTCACCAACGAGTTTGACCGCATGGGCTGCCGCCTGGACGGGACCCCCATCCAGCACATCACCGACGGCAACATCATCTCCGACGGCATCGCCTTCGGGGCCATCCAGGTGCCCACCGAGGGCAAGCCCATCATCATGGGCGCCGACCGGCAGACCACCGGCGGCTACACCAAGATCGCCAACGTGATCTCCGCCGACTTCCGCCTCCTGGGCCAGCTGAAGGCCGGGGACAAGGTGAAGTTCGAGAAGGTGTCCATCCAGGAGGCCCAGCAGGCCCTGCTGAACCAGCGGGCCGCCCTGCGGACCCTGCGCCGGTCGCTGGATATGTAACCACAAAAAATTCCCGCTCCAAGGCGGGAGATAAAACAGAAGGGATGGTTTTTTATGGCATTTGATATCACCCCCTATATCGACATGAAACCCGCTGAGGTGCGCAAGCTCATCCGGGAGGGCGTCATCGACTTCCCCACCGCCGGCATGTGCCGGGGCTATGCCCAGGCCAACCTGGCCATCCTGCCCCCGGAGTACGCCGCCGACTTTGAGCAGTTCACCAAGCTCAACCCCTTCCCCTGCCCGGTGCTGGAGATCATCCGGGGCACCCCGGAGACCCACGCCATGGGCGAGGGGGGCAACATCGTCACCGACATCCCCCGGTACCGCATCTATGAGAACGGCGTGTTCACCAAGGAGCTCACCGACGCCTCCGAGTACTGGAAGGAGGGCTATGTGGGCTTCCTGATCGGCTGCTCCTTCTCCTTTGAGGAGGCCCTGATGGCCGCCGGCATCCCCGTGCGCCACATCGAGATGGGCCGCAACGTGCCCATGTACAAGACCAACATCCAGACCGTGAAGTCCGGCCCCTTTGAGGGACCCATGGTGTGCTCCATGCGGCCCATGACCCCGGAGCAGGCCCAGAAGGCCTATGACATCACCGTGAAGATGCCCAACGTCCACGGGGCCCCGGTACAGATCGGCGACCCGGAGAAGATCGGCGTCAAGGACGTGATGAAGCCCGACTACGGCGATCCCGTGGAGATCCGTCCCGGCGAGGTGCCCGTGTTCTGGCCCTGCGGCGTCACCCCCCAGGCGGCGGTGGAGAACGCCAAGCCCCCCATCGTCATCACCCACGCCCCCGGCCATATGTTCATCACCGATATCCTCAATACGGAGCTGAACGACTATCTGGAGGCCCAGAAGCACAAGTAACGTTCCCCCTGTATTCCCCCAGTCACCTCTTCCCATTAAAACGGCCCCGGTCCCCTGCGGACCGGGGCCGCAGACTGTTAAAAAAGTCCAAGGACTTTTTCAACAGCCTGCAAAAATGCCGTTACTTTCCCGCCGCGCAGCGGCGTAAAAGTCCTCGCTGCGCTCGCTGAACGCCTTGTCGTACAAGGCGTTCAGGGCATTCGATCCCACTCGAGGCGGGCTGCCGCCCCCTCGAGCTCCCCCACCCATACTGAGGCGTTTTCTGCTCAATCGAGGGTCAGCCGCCCTCCCCGCACAGCGTCTGGAGCTCCTCCCGGCGCAGCAGGCGGATCTGCCGGTACTCCAGTGCCAGCACCCCGCCGCGGGCCAGGCTGTTGAGCTGCCGGCTCACCGTCACCCGGCTGGCGGAGATGGAGGCGGCAATCTCCTCCTGGGTACAGCGGACCACCCCCGCCTCATCGGCCCGGGACAGGAGGAACCGGGCCAGCCGCCACTGGGCGGGGCGGAAGGCCATGTCGTCCAGCTGCTCGGACAGCAGGCGCACCGTCCGGGCCAGGTACTGGAGCATGGCCATGGCCAGCTCCGGGTCCCGGGCCACCGCCTGGGTGACCAGCTCCCGGTCGATGGGCACCAGCTCGCAGGGGGTGAGGGCCACCGCCGAGGACACCCGGGGCAGCCGGTCAAAGAAGGAGGCCTCCCCGAAGAGGCTCCCCGCCTGGTACAGATTCAGCACCCGCTCCGCCCCGCCGCCGGACTGGATGAAGCTCTTCACCCGCCCCTTTTTCAGGTAGTAGAAGCAGGTGGCCTCCGTGTCCTGCAGATAGATCAGGTGTCCCGGGGAGCACCGCACCGCCGGGCGGCTCTCGGCGAAGGTCTTCCAGGGGCCCAGTTCAAAGTTCTCCAAAGCGCATCCGCTCCTTTCGCGGGGCGGCCTGCGGCCGCCCGGTCGTCCCGGCGCTTCCGCCGCCGCTTGCGGCGCGGTAGGGGGACATATTTTTCTTTTGATTGTATCATACTTAACATTCTTTTTCCATGGTTTCTGTTAGGCTGGAGGCAAGAAAAAACGAGGAGGGATCATTCGCTATGGGAATGACCATGACGCAGAAAATCCTGGCCAAGCACGCCGGGCTGGATCACGTGGAGGTGGGGGAGCTCATCGAGGCCAAGGTGGACATGGTGCTGGGCAACGACATCACCACTCCGGTGGCCATCACCGAGTTTGAGAAGGCGGGCTTCACCCAGGTCTTTGACAAGGACAAGATCTCCATCGTCCTGGACCACTACACCCCCTGCAAGGACATCAAGTCCGCCGAGCTGTGCCTGCAGGCCCGGACCTTCGCCCACAAGCATAACATCACCAACTTCTTCGACGTGGGCCAGATGGGGGTGGAGCACGCCCTGCTGCCCGAGAAGGGGCTGTGCGCCCCTGGGGAGATCATCGTGGGAGCCGACTCCCACACCTGCACCTACGGGGCGCTGGGGGCCTTCTCCACCGGCATCGGCTCCACCGACATGGCCGCCGCCATGGCCACCGGCTTTCTGTGGTTCAAGGTGCCCGCCGCCATCAAGGTGACCCTCAAGGGCAAGCTGCAGCCCATGGTGTCCGGCAAGGACGTGATCCTCCACCTGATCGGCCAGATCGGGGTGGACGGCGCCCTGTACCAGTCCCTGGAGTTCGCCGGGGAGGGCGTGGCCTCCCTGTCCATGGACGACCGGTTCACCATCTCCAACATGGCCATCGAGGCGGGCGGCAAGAACGGCATCTTCCCCGTGGACGAGAAGACCATGGAGTACATCAACGGCCGGGTGGACCGCCCCTGCGAGGCCTTCGAGGCCGACCCGGACGCGGTGTACGCCCGGGAGGTGGTCATCGACCTGGATACCCTGGAGCCCACCGTGGCCATGCCCCACCTGCCGGAGAACACCAAGGTGGTGTCTGAGGTGGCCGGCCTGCCCATCAACCAGGTGGTCATCGGCTCCTGCACCAACGGCCGCATCAGCGACCTGCGCGCCGCCGCCGCCGTCCTCAAGGGCAAGAAGGTGGCGGACAACGTGCGGTGCATCGTCATCCCCGCCACCCAGGAGATCGTTCTCCAGGCCATGAAGGAGGGCCTCATTCAGACCTTCATCGAGGCCGGCTGCGCCGTCTCCACCCCCACCTGCGGCCCCTGCCTGGGGGGACACATGGGCGTCATGGCCGAGGGGGAGCGCACCGTCTCCACCACCAACCGCAACTTCGTGGGCCGCATGGGCCACGTGAGCTCTGAGGTCATCCTGGCCTCCCCCGCCGTGGCCGCCGCCTCCGCCGTGGCCGGCTGTGTGGCCGATCCCCGCGTCTGAAACGCACAGCGTTTCAGACGCAATGAGGAATTAGAAGTTAGGAATTAGGAATTTTGTCCGGCGCAGCTGGACACCCTGTCTCCACTCTCAACTCTTCACTCTCCACTCTATAAAAAAGAGTTTATCGAGAAAGGAATTGACCGATCTATGAAGGTATATAAGTACGGCGCCAACGTGGACACCGACGTGATCATCCCCGCCCGGCACCTGAACGACCCCTCCCCTGCCGCCCTGGCCTCCCACTGCATGGAGGACATCGACGCCTCCTTCGCCTCCACCGTGGAGGCGGGGGACATCGTGGTGGCCGGCCCCAACTTCGGCTGCGGCTCCAGCCGGGAGCACGCCCCCCTGGCGCTCAAGTCCTGCGGGGTGAAGTGCGTCATCGCCCCCTCCTTCGCCCGCATCTTCTACCGCAACGCCATCAACATCGGCTTCCCCATCGTGGAGTGCGCCCAGGCGGCCGAGGAGATCCAGGCCGGGGACCAGGTGGACGTGGACTTTTCTACTGGCGTGATTACAGACACTACCCAGGGCAAGACCTGGCAGGCCGCCCCCTTCCCGGCGTTCATTGACGGGATCATCCAGAGCGGCGGGCTGCTCAACTCCCTGAAAGCGCGGGGGGTGGCGAAATGAACTACAAGATCGCATTGATCCGGGGCGACGGCATCGGCCCCGAGGTGGTGGGCGAGGCCGTCAAGGTCATGGAGGCCGTGGGGGAGAAGTTCGGCCACACCTTCACCTTTGAGGACATTCTCATGGGCGGCTGCGCCATTGACGCGGTGGGCAAGTCCTACCCGGAGGGCACGGCGGAGAAGTGCAAAGCCTGCGACGCGGTCCTCCTGGGGGCGGTGGGCGGACCCAAGTGGGGCCACTCCACCGACCCGGACAAGCGGCCCGAGACCGCCCTGCTGTCCATCCGCAAGGACCTGGGGCTGTACGCCAACCTGCGCCCCGCCGCCCTGCGCCCCGCCCTGGCCGACGCCTGCCCCCTGAAGAAGGAGACGGCGGAGAAGGGCATCGACCTGATGATGGTCCGGGAACTCACTGGCGGCATCTACTTCGGCAAGAAGGAGCGCTACCAGACCGAGGACCGGGGTGAGGAGGCCGCCGACCGGATGGCCTACTCCGAGCAGGAGATCGAGCGCATCGGCCGCCGGGCCTTCGAGCTGGCCCGTCTCCGCCGGGGAAAGGTGTCCAGCGTGGACAAGGCCAACGTACTGGAGACCTCCCGCCTGTGGCGGTCCATCATGCACCGCCTGGCGGAGGAGTACAGCGACGTGCAGTATGAGGACGTGCTGGTGGACAACGCCGCCATGCAGCTGGTGCGGGACCCCAGCCAGTTCGACGTGGTGGTCACCGAGAACATGTTCGGGGACATCCTCTCCGACGAGGCCAGTATGATCACCGGCTCCATCGGCCTGCTGCCCTCCGCCTCCATCGGGGACACCGCCCCCGGCCTGTACGAGCCCATCCACGGCTCCGCCCCCGACATCGCCGGGCAGGACAAGGCCAACCCCATCGCCACCATCCTGTCGGTGGCCATGATGTTCCGGTACTCCTTCCACCTGGCCGACGAGGCCGCCGCCATCGAAAAGGCGGTGGACGCCGTCCTGGCCCAGGGCTGGCGCACCCCCGACATCGCCAAGGCGGGAGAGACCGCCATCGGCACCCAGGAGATGGGCCGCCGCATCCGGGAGGCCCTGTAACATTAGATCCCCACCAACAGACAAGCGGAAAGAGATCTCTCTCCTTCCGCTTGTCTGTTTTCCTGTTTTTGTGGGCGGTCACAGAATGATGCAGATGAGGCCCCCGGAGCCCTCGTTGATAATCCGCTGGAGGGTCTCCCGCAGCTTTTCCCGGGCGTCCTCGGGCATGCGCTTCACCTTGGCGTTCAGGTCCTCCCCCACCAGCTCGTGGAAGGACTTGCCGAAGATGTTGGACTGCCAGATCTTGGCCGTGTCCCCCTCAAACTCCTGGAGCAGGTAGTGGATCATCTCCTCGCTCTGCTTCTCGCTGCCCACGATGGGGGATACCTCGGTCTCAATGTCGGCTCGGATCATATGTATTGTCTGGTACAAACAGAAGTACCTCCTCTTATTCGCTGAATCGAATATTCCTGCGCCTCTGGTATTGCCCTTAGATAGACTTTAGCCGTAATTCTGTCCTTCTGCTCTGTCCCGTTGACCTCAATGTGATCCAGCAGCGTGTCGATCACGCCCTCAGAGAAGCCATTCCCAAAATTCAGTTCTTTGGTAATCACTTGTCGGAGCATCTCAATGGACTGCATCATGTCTTTGTTTTTCAGCTTCTCTGCTTCCAGCTCCTGAAGCTGCTCCTGTAACTTTTCTAATTCTTCATTAAAACGATTATTTCGCGTACTGAACTCCTGGTCTGTAATTCTCCCATCAATATTCAAATCTAAGAGACGGTCTTTCCTGCGCAAGATTTCATCCATATCCGCTTTACACTTGGCAATCTCTTTCTCCGTCTTTGCCCCACTCTCGATGGAGCTATAAACCTGAATCAGCTCGTGGACGATCTCCGCCTTATGAATGGCTACCTCCTCTAGTGACTTCCGCATGATGTCATCCAGCTCGCTGGTATAGATGATCGGAGAGGGGCATCCGCTCTTTCCCCTCTTGGAGTACTCCTGGCACTGCCAGACCTCCTTGTTTCCGCTCTTATAGCGGTACAGAGAGCGATAATAGGGGGTGTGGTGAATCCCACAGATAATTTTACCGCTGTATGGGTACTTGTTCTGATAGCTGCTCTTATCCTCTGCACTTTGCTTAGCAAACCGTTTCATCAGGATCAAGTTGGCCTTCTCCCACAGTTCTTCAGACACAATGGCCGGCACATTCTCTTCATCCTTGTACATGACCCACTGATCCGGCGTGAAGTTCTTGATTTTACTGAGCTTGTAGTCAATCTTTGTACTTTTTCTTCCACAGTAGTAGCCTTTATACTTGGGATTGCTCAATATACCTCGAATGGTACTAAATGAAAAGCCGTTCCCATTGGTGTTCCGATAGCCGCGGTCGGTCAAGTAGTTTGCAATCGTCCTGATCCCCATTCTCTGATTGGCATAGAGTTCAAAGATCAGGCGTACAACCTCTGCCTCTTTCTCGTCAATTACAAGACTACCATTCTGTTTTTGATACCCCCAGATCCGGTTGTTGCCCAGGACAGTCCCATTCTCAATGGCTCGCTTAAAACCGAACTTTACTCGCTCGGAAATCTTGCGTACCTCGTCTTGTGCAATGCTGGACATAATGGTTAGCCTCAGCTCCGCATCAGGCATAAGCGTATTGATATTATCTGACTGAAACAGCACTCCTACCCCGCTTTTTAATAGCTCCTGGGTATACTGAATACTGTCCAGGGTACTGCGAGAGAAGCGTGAGATCTCCTTCGTAATGATAAAGTCAAAGTGTCCGTCTTTTGCATCATCAATCATCCGCAAGAAGTTCTCCCGCTTGTGAACGCTGGTTCCGCTGATCCCTTCATCGACATATCCTTCTACATACGCCCAGTTTGGGCATTTCTGGATCAAATCAGAGTAATACTGCACCTGGGCAGAGAGGGAATGAATCTGTTCGTCTTTATCTGTGGAGACACGGGCGTAATAGGTCACCCTGAGAGGAAGTTCATAAATGCTCTTCCCTGCGTTAAGCGCAATACGAATTTCATATAAGTCCAAGAGCGCGCCCCCCTAAACTTCTGTTTGTTTCATTATCAAATAATTTGTAGTTAACCAGCATCTTTGTTCCGATACTAAAAGCTGCAAAAAAGTAAGGATAAGTCTATCTTGGAACAAGAAAAAAGAGAAACACTGAATATAGTCCT
Organism: uncultured bacterium; assembly: GCA_949288405.1. GTDB lineage: Bacteria > Bacillota > Clostridia > Oscillospirales > Oscillospiraceae > Lawsonibacter. The sequence goes on from CASEKM010000001.1 coordinate 17,888, forward strand.
AAAATGACCATCATTCGGCATTTCTCTTCTAAGCGCTAGGGTAGATCTCGATATAAGACAAATTGGGGCATTTTGAGCGTGAACACCTCTCCCCTACATCTTCTGTCAGCCCTTCCTTTTCTCTACAATCTTTATTTTTGCCTGTTCATATATTTCCCGGCTTATTTCCCCCTTTACGTACAAATTTTCATTTATTTGCAGCATAATTTCATGGACTAACTCGTTTTTCGCTTGTTCCAACATAGCACTCCCTCCATGGGACAACTATATGCGTTCCTTATCCCTTCCATGTATCGAAAGGCGTGCTCAACAAATTCTCTGAAAGATCATCATTTACCGCAACTGTATTGCAGATAATCTGACAAATTGGAAAATGTCCAAAATTTTTTGTTCTGCTTGACCAGAAATATCAATCTTCGCCGCCAGATTGGTCCAGCACATAAAATACCGCCACCTCAGGTATCCTGAGATGGCGGCTGTTTTTGTAGCGAAGTTTTCAATTGACTACAACTGTTGCCGAACTGCTGCCCACTTGATTTTTCTTTACCACAATCTGATTTTCGATTTTTTCTTTGAGCGATTCTACATGTGATATGATGCCAACCAAGCGATTTCCATCCGTCAGGCCTGCCAGAGTGAGGTAGGCCTTATTGAGCGCTTCCGAATCCAGGGAGCCAAATCCCTCATCGACGAATAGCGTATCCAGCCGTATTCCAGTCGACATTTGCACTTCATCGGATAGGCCAAGTGCCAATGCCAAGGATGCCAGAAACGCCTCGCCGCCGGAGAGTGTGTTTACGCTTCTCCGCGATGCGTTAATATGATCTATAATATCTAACTCCAGGCCGCTCTGACTGCGTTGGTTGTTTGCTACCTTCCGCCGCTCCAAATCGTATTGTCCTCCGGACATTTTTCTGAGCCGCAGATTGGCAAGCTCCAAGATGTGGTCGAAATAGGCTGATTGAACATAGGTTTCCAGCATAACTTTGTCTTTGCCAGTCAACGTACCGTTCGCAGTGTCGGATAAAGCATTCATCCAGGTATACTGGGCCTCCAGATCAGACATCTCCTGTACTTTCTTCCTGATCTTTTCTTGTGCGCCCATATTGGTGGTAATTTGGGTGTGGAGTTCTTTGAGCGCGGAGGACATGACAGCTTTCTGAGCCGTTAATTCGTTTTTTTGTTCTGCCAGTGCGGAAATATCCAATACTGGAGCAGACGCTATCTGCGCACGGAGTTGCTCCGTAGCAGCGCGAAGCGCTGTCAGTTCTTCTTTACATGTATTATAGTTTGATTCCGCCTCAGATAATGCTGCCTTCAGAGCGCTCAACTGTTCTTGCAGGGCGGCTTTAGACGCCATAGCGGCATCTTTGTCCTGAAAACTCAATTTTGAGCGCATAGAGTCAATTTGGCTATCCAATTCTGAAATGGCAGCAGACAGAGAGGCGCTTTGCTCTTTGGCTGTGGCTAACGCCGTCTCGCATTCAGCAAGCGCTTTTTCACCTTCAGGTATTTGCCGTTCCAAAATCTCCTTCCTGGCTGTTTGCTTCTCGGCTTCTTCAATTTGTCCTTCCAATTCTTTGATCTGGATCGCTAAATCTTTGATTTTTGTTTCAGCCGCATTGCGGATGTCCTCTGGCAGTTCTTCGCCAAAAACTAGAACTGCTGCGTTGGCGACGTTTTCTTCAGACGCTGCGACAAGACCTCTCTGAACACTGGCGGTCCCGCTGGCCGTCTCAGTCTTTTGCTGAGCGGCCTCGTATTCCAGCTTGGCTTGTTCCACCTCGGCCTCAGTAGGAGCAGACTGAGATACCGCAGCGAGGCGGGGATGTTCCGTTGAACCGCACACAGGACATGGAGTTCCGGGTGCCAAAGTGGAAGCAATGATCCCAGCCTGCTCATCCAAATACGCCTTGTTTTTTTGGTCATATTCTTGACGCAATCTGGCAGACTCCGACTCCGCATCCTGATAGGCAAGCTGCAATTCATTCAGCTTGCTGCGCGCATTTGCCAAATCACCAAGTCTGTCAAGCAAGGCTTGAAATTGCTGTTTCAGTTGACTCAGGTGCTGTTTCTCATTTAAAAGCTTTTCTCGCTCTACCGTGGCGAATTCTAATTCCCTGCTCTCAGCTCGCAGAGATTCCAGCTTGTTGAAAAGTGTCAGCTTTCTCTCCTGCTCGGTATCCTTTGCAGCCTCAGCAGCACTCAGCGCCTGACTCTTGTTGGAACGCTCCTGGAGCTTCACTTCCAACTCATCGTAGGATGGGAGCTGCAGCTCCAACGCAGTAATTTTTTTATCTAAGCTCTCCTGCTCGGGAATCGTTGCCTGGGCGGCACGCAAAGCCAAGGATAATGGTTCCAAGGATGCCGTCTTTTCAGATTCTTCCTTCGACTTCTCCTCTAAGGAGTGTTTCGCTGCTTGAACGGTTTCTGCACCCGCCAACTGTGACACAACATGTTCCAGCTCTGTTTCAATGTGCGCAGCCTCCTGCTCCAGCAGCGTCTGTTGGGTGGAATTCTCTTCGAGAAGCTTTTCCAGTAGGTCCTGCACCTCGGGAATGGGCAGCTTACCGTTTCGGGCTTCTTCAACTTGCTGCGCAAGTGGAGCGTCATTCCGGCAGGCGATTCCCTCGATATATTGTCGAATGCTGATGTTTGCCTGTTCTCTGCGCGACCTTATTTCACTTGCGTCAGCCTTCAACTTATCTTGGAGAGACACAAACAATTCCGTGCCAAAAATATCGCGGAATATTTTTTGTCTCTCCTTAGTACCTGCCTGAAGCAGTTTTCGGAATTCGCCTTGAGAAATCATACAGATTTGAGAGAATTGCTCCCGGGTGAGCCCGATCACCTCTTTCACTGCACGATCCACTCCGGTTGCCTTTGTAACGATTCTGCCGTCTGGATAAGTAAATTGGGCATCTGCCGCCTGTTTTGTGGTACCAGTCCCTCGGGTCTTCAGCCGTTCATATTCAGGGTTGCGGCGCACTGTATATTCCTGGCCGCCGTAGGAAAAAACCAGCTCAACATAAGTGGGATCTTCGGCGTTCGCATACTTGGACCGCAGCATATCAACGGAACGACTGTCTCCGCTTGCCGCACCGAATAAAGCATAGGTAATGGCGTCAAAGATTGTAGTCTTCCCCGCTCCAGTATCTCCTGTAATAAGGTAGAGGCCGCTTTCTCCCAGAGAAGAAAAATCTAACACTTGGGTGTGGGCGTATGGACCGAAGCCGGCAATCGTCAATTTAATAGGCCTCATTTCATACCCTCCTGTATCGACTCAATCAGCCCCTTGGTATAATTACGCTGTATTTCGCTCATGGGTTGATTATTCTGCAATTCATAGAGCTCTTCAAATAAATCCAGCGGTGTTTTCCGCTTCACTTGTTCCGCACTGTCAATTACCTGACTATTCCTGGTACGAGCATTATCGTAGCTGAGCCGCATGATGTTAGGGAAGATCACCCTCAGTTGTCCGATCGCTTCCAGCACATCCTCTTCATCCGTCAGGATAATATGCAGGTAATCATCTGTAACCGTGGCGGAGTAATAGGTTTTGTCCGTCAACTGTGCAAATGTGCCTGTAATTTCCCGCATATCGTGTCTGGGTGTTAGCGGGATCGTATGCACATTCAAATCCCCTTTGGCGCCGAGATCCACGACTGTAACGCTTTTATAGTGTTGTACCTCAGAAAAGGAGTACTTTAGCGGTGTCCCGCAGTAGCGGATCCGATTGGAGCCTATATTTTGGGCGCCGTGCAGATGGCCCAAGGCAACATAATCAAAATCAGCAAAGACAGAGGCATCCACATTGTCACTGCCCCCCACGTGGATCTCTTCTGATTCACAGGTCTCAGCGCCCGTGATAAATTGGTGGGTCAACAGCACGTTCCTGGTGTCTACATCCAGATTCATGTGTTGGATCGCCACACGGATGGCATCCGTATAGTTCTCAATAGATTCATCCGGGAAATACCGCCGCACATGGGCCGGTTTTACAAAGGGAAGCAGCCAGAATTTGACGTTTCCATACGCATCAGACAATGTAATCGGGGTAATGGAGCCGTTGTAGGCAGGCGAGAGATAGATCCCAGCTCCCGCCATAAGCCGTCCGCCAAAGGATAGGCGCTCGGGAGAATCGTGGTTGCCGCTGATAATCAAGACCGGTAAGTGCCGCTGTGACAGTTGGAATAGGAAATCATCGAGAAGTGTTACTGCCTCCGCAGAAGGAACCCCTTTATCGTAGACGTCGCCGGCAATCAAGACCGCATCCGGCTGCTCCCCATCAATAATCTGGATAATTTCGTTCAGGATGTATTCTTGGTCGTCCAGCATGGAGATGTCGTTGACGCGCTTGCCAAGATGTAAATCGGAGAGGTGTATTAGCTTCATATAGGCATCCTCCAGCTATTGATCACTTTGAGTTTATCCGTCAAAAATACTACAATTTCAACCATCATCTTTCCGGCAGCTCCTCCAGTTTCCAATATTCTGACCTGTTCCTGCATGTTCTCTGCGGTCACTTGAGCCCATGCCGCTTGGCGATTTTCTCCAGCTCCTCATCGTCCGCCTTCCGGATCTCATCCTCCTCCATCAGCATGACGGGCATTCCGCCGGCAAAGGCGCCGGCGTACACGTCGTCCAGCAGCTTCCGCCGCAAGTCTTCCGAGTTTTGTCCATTATTTTTCATTTGAACGTCCTCCCTTTGATCAGATTGAAACTTGTGGGGTCTGGGAAACGAACACGAACCCCGCTCCTCCTTCACCCTATTTTTCCTGCCTATTCAATACTGTACTGCTGCCCTGCCTGGTTATTTCTGTTTTGGTACGATCCCAGGTAGACCCAGCCATCCCCTTCCTCTGCTTCACAGACATAGGCCTGTTCCGGGCGCCCGTCGTCCTCCAGAAACTCATTGTACACAGTCATAACCCAATAATCTCCCAGCTGGTAAACGCCGGTAACCTCATCTCCCTGATATTCCATGCCCTCCGGGGTGGACAGTGCCGTGCCTTCTTCCGAGACCCGCTCCAAAAACCACAGGCGGAAGGAATCCGTCATATAAATCTCCCAGCCATTGATGTAGTAGTCGATGCTGCTCTCATCGGGGGGCAGACTTCCGATCAGGTCCACGGCGGATTGGATGTCGTCCTCACGATGGAAGTCGGTGAGCTTTCCGGCAATGACCCGATAGGAATCGTCATACTGGAGAAAATAAGACTCTTCATATTGGCTGTAATGGAACGTGCCCTCGTCGATGCTCCTGGCCAGCTCCCGATAGGGGGCTCCGTCCATGTAGCGCCGGACGCCGAAGAAAATTCCGATGGCAGCAGCTACCAGAGCCGCCGCAAGAAGCAGCTTCTTCCGCTGCTTTTCCTTCTGCGCCTGCATCTTTTCCCGCTGAGCCTGCGCTGCGGCGGCCTGTTCCGCCTGTTCCTTTTCCAGACGGGCCTGCTCCTCCGCTTTCTTCCGCTGCTTCTCCTCCTCCAGCGCCTTGACCCGCTCCAGGCACTGGGCCTGTCGCTCGGCGCTGTCCCGGTACCCATTCAGCGCCTCAAAGGCCTTTGCGGCCTTTCGGAAGGCGGTAATGCTCTTGGCCTTCTCCATGGCCTGGCAGGCGCTGTCGTAGTCGGCCTGCTGTCTGGCCGCCGCCTGCTCCGCTTCCCGGCGGGCCTTCTCCTCTGCTTTTTTCTTCTTCTGCTCCTCTTCCAGCACCTGGGCGCGCTCCAGGCACCGGGCCCTCCGCACGCCGCTGTCTTGGTACCCCTCCAATTCCTCAAAGGTCTTGGCCGCCTTTCGGAACGCGGCGGCGGTCTTGGCCTTCTCCATGGACCGGCAGGCGCTGTCGTAGTCAGCTTGCTGTTTCTCCGCCTTTTCCAGCACCGCCCGAAGGACATTCAAAAGCTGGGCAGCCGCTTCCTCTCGGGTCGTCTCCTCCGGCTCCACTGAGACTCTCGGAAGCTGAGCAGTCACCTCCACCCGGGCCATCTCCCCCGGGCGCGGCGGCACGCTTCTGACGCGCACATCAGGTTCTTTGCGGGCGGCGGGTTCTTTTTGTGCAGCGGGAACTGTTTTCTTCGGCGTTCCTCTCGGGATGGGCCGGCCCTCCAGGGCGCAGACCAGATCCTCCTCCCGGATGATCTGGATGTTTTTCCCTTTGGCCCGCTGCTCCTGGACCTGTTCCAGCTTCCGCGCTCCGAAGTCTCCCAGACTGCCGATGACCAAATAGTTGGTTTTCCCGCTGATGGCCTGGGTGCACCGTCCCCCCTTGTCCTGGATTTTTGCCTTGATGGCTTCCCGGTCGTTGCCGCAGTGGGCAAACTCTCCTGTCAGGACAAAGGCGCTGCCGGGGATGGTCACCGCAGGTACCCGGTCAAAGGGGACCTTTTCCAGGGCTTTTTGCTGTTTCTCGATGCGGATGCGCTCCTGATCCACAATGGAGTAACCCTGCTCCTGGTACCCAACCGCCTGCTCCAGGATGGTGCGGTAGATCTCCTCCTGGGTAATGCCGCCAATCCGCTCCGCCAGCTGCCGGGGAAACTCATCCGGCTGGAAGTCCGGGTCGCCTGGGGCGTAGTCCTCATATTGCTCATCGACGCGGTATCCCGGGCACTCAAAGCCGGAACCGGAGATATCCCGCTGCCCGTCCTTCTCATAGAAAAAGGAACTGTCGCTGGCCCCCAGGCGAAAGACATTGTAAAAATTATAGATCCCCCACGCCAGGCCGTAGTCCCCGGCCTGGTCCATCAGCCGGTCCAGCACTTCCTCTGTGCTCGTCAGATCGTTGTAAGAGCTCTTTTGCAGCGTCTCGCGCAGCTGGCCCAGGCGGGCGGCTACGTCGCCGGCAAACCGTCGCATTTGGACGGTAAATTCCGGCGGCAGGGTGCTTTCTAACTCCTGAACGGATCTCCGCTCCCTCTGCTCCAGCTGACCAGCATCCTCTTCTGCCTCCAGCTCCTGGACGGTCCCGTTACTCTCCACCCGGATGCGGTACATGTTCCTGGGCTGGGCCGCGCCGGCCACCGGCTTGAGCGCCCCCTGGATCGGCGTGTCAAAATTCATGGCATTGGCAAACGTAATGGTGAACGCCTCATTTTTCCCGTTGTACTGCCGCAGCTGGCGCAGGAAAGCCCCCACATAGCGGTAGGCGTCCGGGATACCAGCCACCAGATTGCGGTCAATGACGATGGCGTAGTTGTCCTGCCCATCTTCCTGAATGTGCAGCATATGGTATGCCAGCAGGTTCATCATGGTCATGCCGGTGAGGGGCACGTCGTTGTCGTTGAATAGGAGGGGCAGCAGTTTTTTGTGGATCTTCTCCTTGGGGAGGCGCAGCTCCGGGACCTGATCCAGCTCCAGCAGAAGCCTGATAATCTCCGGCACAAACACATCCCGTTTTTTCACCAGGAGCGGGTGCTCCGACAGCTTGATCGCGTTAATCCGCACACCGCTTTCCAGTCCGTTTTTCCGGAAATCGTCTTCATTGAAAAACAGGACGTCAGTGGAAAACAGCTGGGCGACGGTCACGGCGTTCAGCCGGCCATCCTCGGCGGCGTAGCTGCCGAACTGGGCCTGGTCATCCTGGGTGAGCGCTTCCTGGGAACCGCCCTCTCCCTGTACAGCCGGAGCCAGCGCCGCATCCCCGATCCTCTGGACAGAGCGGAGGACGGGCAGCAGCTGCTGTTCAAAAACAGGGATATCGACGGGGTCATAGTAACCCATAAAAATGGGCATTTCAAACGAGCTGGGAAGCCCTACAAAAAAGTATCCGGGAAAATACCGCTCCTCCAGGAGTTCGTTTTTTGCCCAGACGTAGGAGAGCATCCGGTCCTCCTCCGCCAGGTCCAGCTTCCCTGCATACGTTCCGCCCAAGCCGCTGAGCTGTCTGGTCATGGTCTCCGCGATCCCGTTGGCGATATTTCCCATGTTTTCCCGAAAACTTTCAAAACAGAGCTTGTTCGCCTCACTGGCGTCCTTCTTTTCGGGTTCATAACTGACGGTCCCCTCGTGGTGCAGCTTTGTCACCTGCCAGAGCATGGGGGTATCCTCAGGCATGGAGAAGGTACCCTCCCGATAGTCCTCCGGGGTCTCCTCCGGCATACCAAAACAGGCGTTTTGCTCTTCGTCATAATAGTAGACCGCCCCGTCGGGCAGAGAAAGGCTCAGTCCGTCCAGGAGTTGGACCCGGCCGCCCCCCTTGGGAAGACCGGTCACCCGTTTCCGTGGGCCTCCGGCGGGCGCCTTAGACGCCTGGGCGGAGGCTTTCTTTTTCCCCTGCCCGCCAGAGGTTTTAGCACCGGCGGCCTTCTTTGCGCGGTCCGCACGTGACCCCGCGGCCGGAGCGGCGGGATCCCCCAGCCGGGCGCTCTCCAGCAAAGGACGCACCGCCTGGACCATCTTCTCCAGGTCCCCGTTCGCGTCCGGAACCGCGAGGGAGCCCATGAAAAATTTCGCCCCAGAGGGACTGGCCAGGGCCAGCAGGACGTAGCGGAATCCCAGCGTGATACCCATGATTTGGATATTCTTCTCAATGACCGCGAAGGCTTTTTCCGAAGAAATCTCAAAAATCTGGTACGCTCCTCCGGCTTCCGAGGCGCTGATGCTGGAACGGAGGGTAAACCCCTCCTCCGTCTCCTCCACCTGGGTACTGGAGCCCAGCTCATAGGGTTTTTCAGAGGGCTTCCCCCCTGTCATTTGTACAGCAATCAGCTGCAGCAGCTTGGGCAGCTGACTGCGGACCGCAGGGGGCACATCGTCCCCAATGCTCACCGACTGAGGATGCAGCCCGCTCAGCTTCCAACGGAAGGGGGCCTCGTCGTCCGCTGTAAAGGGACCGGATTTATAGCTGCTGCAATTTTCCAGCTCTATCATGTCCCAGTTGCCGTCGTCGTCTTTTCCATAGGCGGTTCCATAAGGGATCTGGATGTGAAGTCCGCCATCAACGGTCAGCCATTTTCCCTTTTGGGGAACTCCGTTCATCTTCATCTTTCCCGCTTCCTCTCTGTCACAATCTGATTTAACTGGCCAAAGCGCCGCACCGCATCTCCCACCGCGGAGTTCCGTGATTTCAAAACAACATTGCAAGAAAATTATACGTTAAAATATATCAAAAATCTATACTATGCAGTTTGCATAGTGTCCAATATAGCCAAGCTATCCGCCGGCGCAAAAAAAGAGGACAGGAACTCCTGTCCTCCTTTTGGGATTCTTTATGCGTGCTATTCGCCACATTCCAGAACCTGGAACAGGTCCTCCTCCCGGATGATCTTTATATTCTTCCCCTTGGCATTCTGCTGCTCTACCTGCTCGATCTTTCTCGCTCCGAAGTCTCCCAAATCGCCGATGACCAGATACGTGGTCTTTCCGCTGACGGACCCGGTGGATCTGCCGCCCTTTTCCACGATCAGCGCCTGAATCTTCTCCCGGTCATCGCCGCAGTGCCAGAAACGCCCCGTCAGCACAAAGGTGCTGCCCGGCACAACCACGCGGTCCACCTGGTCAAAGGGCCGGCCCATCTCTGCTTCTAATTTTCTCCGATCCAAAGCTTTGCTTAAAATGGGTATATCATCTTTGTCTCCCTCGTCATTTGTCTCACATATACCCATTTTACGAAATGGAACCCAATCTGCACTGCTCGGAAACCCCCAAGCTATATTTTCATAGACATTTTTGATTGTAATGTTCCCGCCAAAATAATATTCATTTCCTTCCTCATCTGAGAGCAGAAGCTGTTTGCCAAGTTGTTTCACACAGAAGGCAATGTCAGGATATACCTGCTGAAGTCCCTCCGTCAGTTCCTCCGCCGCCCCCCTCCAGGCAACGCTTTTTCCGGCATCAGAAAGCGTCAACAGCTGAAAAATATCCGCCAGTTCATCCTCGCACTCATCATCCCACCTTGCTTCTTCGTACCGTTCAGCGATTTCATCATCCGGGGTGATATAGGTCCAGATCCCATCTATATCACACCGCAGAAGAAACAGGAGGCCCTCCTCGAATGCCATATGGACGTCCGATTCTGAGCAACCACTGAGTCCGTTGGACCCGATCGGTATGTCCAATACATTGTCTACATCCCAGAGATTCACCAGATGTCCGGAGCCATCTGCACCTTTGTACTGCAGCAAGACATCCAATTCTCCCTTTGCCTGATTTTCTGCATTCAAAAAGTCCTGCAGACCCTCTGCGTCCGTTCCGGCCCGGGCAGGGCAGATTGTATTCTCTCCCGCAGCAGAGTAGTAAGAATAGTAACCAACCGAATCGCTGACGGAGAAATTCAGTTCCAATGCCACCGCAATCTCCAGCACAGGATATGCCCTAGCGATCCCATTGATGCAATCTAGGAGCACTAAGGCAAGTGGAGAAAGGTGCTCCCATACGACCATAACAATCTCATCTTCACGTTTTTGAGCCATCGTATCTGCCTTGCGGCAAAGAATACCCGCTACATCGTTTATCTCCTCCCGCACGTCCTCATTCATATAATTTCCAGACAATAAATGTCCCCATGTCTCCACCGTATCCGGGAGTGTTCGCATTACGCCTGCTGGCCCGCGAAAGGCCACCTGAAACCTTCCAGTGTATTGCATGGACTTTCCCTCCAATCTTTTCTGTTCCTCACACCGCTTGGCGATTTCTCCGTTTATCGTTAAATACCAGATTCAATGAACCGTTCCATTAGATTCTGGTATGTCTCACAACATCTCGCCCGCTTGTTCAAAAGCAGGCACATCCTCCCTTCCGCTCTGAGATAACCTGTTCACGCGAGAATATTTTACCAAAAAATGCACAAAAAGTCTATGTGATGCAGCTTGCATAGTGTTTGACATGCCTATACCTCATGCCATCACAGCAAAAAAGAGGACAGGAAATCCTGTCCTCCCTTTGAAAGCCACCGGCGAGATGGGCCCTATTCTGCTGTGATGCGGCAGCGCAGCTCCACGAACAGCACCGCCTGGCGGGCGTAGCGGCTGCGCCTGGAGATGGGCTCCACAAAGCTGACGCGGGCGGAGAGAAACGTGAGATGCCCGCTGTCGTACAGGGGCGCAATGGCGTTGCAAAGCTCCGCCGGCATGTTCCCCACGTCCCGCTGCTTCCGGGTCAGCAGCCGGAAATTGTTGGCGTTGAATTTGTTCTCCGGCTCCCGTACCACCCGGATCTCGTCCCCCAGTTTTACGGTTTCGATCTGCTCCGTCCGCCCCTCATACCGGGTGCCCCTGGCCTCAAAGCGGAGGGTCAGAATCCCGGTTTCTTCGTTGTACTGACCGTCGGACTGCGCCAGATATTCCATCTTTCCCGGCTCAAAATAGTCCGGTCCCACCGCGGCGGAGCGCTGATTGCGCTCATGGAGCGCCTGGGCCTGAGCCAGAAGGTGGTCCAACTGCTCTTGAAACACTGCCCTCACCTCACATTTCATCCAATTCCTGATAGTACAGATCTGCGTTGGCGTACAGACGGTCCAAGATTCGATCATAATGGACCTCGGTATTCTGAACTTTATAAATCAGATCCCACTTGTCGTCCACATGGCAGCCGTAGGTGCGGGAGAGCTGCGACATCAGCTCATAGACAGGCACGCTTCCCTGGGCCCGGATCAGCGCCACCAGGAACGACTTGATGGTGACGTCGGCCGAACCCTTATAGAACACAATGCTGCCGAACACACGGCTGTAGGAGAACCGGCTGTCGGAGAGCAGCAGACTGGCATAGAACCAGTCGGAAAATCCGTATTCCTCCAGCTTTGAGACAACCCCCTCCTCCCGCAGGGACTGGATGGTGAAATAGGCGCCGTCCGCCGCAAAGCTGTAGACCTTCTGGCAGAAGGAGCGGAGCATCTCCCGGGTGATCCCGAAGCGCTCCAGCCTCCGGAGCTGGATGATCCGGTTGGGCTCCAGCTCCACCACGCGCAGGTCCCGCTTCAGCTCCTGGAGGGCCTGATAAAATGCCTGGACCCCGCCAAAGCGGCTGCGGAGGGCGGACAGCTCCATCACGTCCTCGCGGGTCAGCAGCGCGGTGAAATAGTCTTCCAAAGAAGGATAGTGCTGCAGCACATAGTTGGAGAACACAGAAAACCCCATGACCTTCAAATTGTACGGGTTCACTTCCTCCAGATCCGCGTCCGGATACATCTTCCGGTAGAGGTCCCGTACCTCATCCAGATAGTAGAAGTCCCCGGTCAGGCGGCTTTGGAGCGCCGAGCGTCTCTCGTCTGGCATGACCTTCTGATCGATGGTGTAGTACCCCTGGTGATAAAATTCCGCAAATGGGGTGAGATAGTTCATGGCGACTGTGGTGGAATCATAGCCATATTCCCGGTGCACCAGCTCCGCCAGGTCCGCCGTACTGATGGGGGCGTTTTCCGCCAAAAGCCGGAAAATAGCGGCGTCCCGGTCAAAGTCGCCGAACTTGAGCTCCGGCATGCGCCCAAAGTGCAGGTCGTGGAAACTGCCCTCCGGAACAATCTTCCGCAGCAGGTTGTGAAGCTCATACTGGTCCCGGATGTCGTATTTCTTCATGACCTCCGGATAGGCCTCCATGAATTTCAGCGTGGACAACTCAACATTTTGATACGCATTCAGATCCAGAATTTCCAGCAGCTCCTCGTAATCCCGCCCGTCCACATCGTAGTACCGGAGCTGCTCGTTCTGCTTCCAGAGCAGGAAGCGGGCTTCGGACAGGCGGTTTTTCCGGGTCCGGTAGACCGACGGAGTGTAGTACACATCCTCGCCATAGGTCACATCTTCCTCCTTCAGGAATTCATTGTACCGCTGGACGAATTCATCAAAGGAGATGTCCTCCCGGCAGAATTTTTCCGCCACGATCTCCTCCAGGTCGGCGCGCTTCTTGTCCACCCACTTGCCGCCGATATACAGCCTGTTTCGGTTGAGATAGGTCTTGATCTTCAGCCGGAGGCTGACGCCCAGATGCGGATCGTCCAGCGCCGACTTGAGCTCCTTGCTGCCCCGCTTGACGTCGCTGAGCTCCAGGTAAGTCCACACCGCAGCGGGCACGCCCAGCCAGTCGCCAGCCTCCCTTTTGTCAAAATCATAGGTTTCATAGAAGTAGCGGTAGTAGTCCTCGTCAAACAGTTCCTGCCCGGTCTGGGCGCAGTGCACAGACCGGACTTTTGCAGCTCCCTTCTTGACGATCTGCCGCACCCGCTCCCGGGTCAGTCCATCCTCCTGGGCAATGGCCTCTAAAGTCCCCCCCTGAAGGCGCTTGCGGATAAAGTCGCGGCTGCGATCGTCCAGATTCGGACAGACCTCCAGGTAATCGCGGAAGCTCTCATAGACCCGGTAGCAGCGAAAATCCACATATTCCAGCTTCTTGGCCGCCAGCAGGCCTCCGATCAGCGCCTTGAGGCGCGCCTGTGTGACCGGTTCCGGAAGGTCCAGGCGCTCTGTAATGTCAGCCAGACTCAGGCCAAGAAACGGGGCGTCCCGGTAGAGGTCCAAAATTCTTTTCTGAAGCAAGCTGTCCTCCCAGAGCACGGAGCCGTCTCCCGCACAGAAGGCAGCCAGCCTCTCCCCGTGCTCCCTCCAGTACGCCTCCATGGCGGCGAGGATCTCCTCGATGGACTTTGTCCCAAGGGATGGGATCTGATTCAGGTCCTCCCGTCTGACAAACACAAGGTCGCTCATACGGCTGTAGCCCTCCTGCAGCAGCCGGTTTTGAGGCCGGCTGGACAGACCCATGGCCTGGATATCCCGGTCATTGGCCTTCACATAGCGGAGGATGGCGTCATGCTGCTCCGGCATAAGGAGCAGCTGCGTCACACGCCCCCCCTTAGGCAGGGCAGCCGGCTGTATTTTCTCCGCGGCATACGTCAAAATGTCCTCTGCGTGCTCGATGATGTACCGCCGGGTCAATTTTTCGATTTCCGCCGCCGATTCCGCGTCCATCCTGGGGATCTGCAGAAGCTCCTCCTGCGTGGAAAAGACGATCTCATGCAGCTTCTCACAGCCCTGGAGCATCAGGTGGTTGAACGCCCTGGCGGACAGCAGCTCCAGCTCGTCGATGCGGCTTCCCTTCTCCTTGAGATATTCGGTGACCAGCCCCCGATGGGACGCATCCGCAAGCCAGGTCTGGAAATCCACACAATCCCGGGAAGGCGCCGGAGAGGACGCGTTGGTCTCCGGCAAGCCGCCCCCGCCTGCGCTCTTATATTCCTCAATCTTCGCCAAAATCTCCTCCACGGACTTCTTTCCCAAGTTTTTTCCCGCGGAGAGCGTCTCCTCGGTATATCCCAGCAGGTCCCCCACGCTGTGCACTTCCATGCGGTGCAGCGCGTTCCGGGAACGCGCGGACAGCCCGATCTGATCGATGGACATTTGCTCTATCTTCATGACGGAACCTCTTATCTTCTCAGGAGCGCCTGGAAGCTCTTCACGATTTTCTCCAGCTCGTCCAGCTCTGCCTTTAAGTTCTCTTTCTCTTCGGAATCCATCTTCCCAAACAGGCGGGAATCTACTTCCATCATCAGGGCAATGCTCTTTGACACGTTTTCCAGCGGCATGCTCTTGAGCTGCTTGACCCTGGAGCGCCGCAGTGCCTTCTCCATGGATATCTGCAGCTCCTCGGCCAACTGAGGATTCTCCGCTGCGAAGCGGTCCACATCCCGCTTGGAGCGGATCTCCACAGCGGCATATCGCTCTGAAATAGCGCGGCTCCACTTTTGCTGGTCCTCAAAATAGGAGCCATAGGTATCGCTTTTCACCAATCCCTTGATATCCCGGATGAATTTTCTCTGATCCGGGATGGCCTTCATCATGGCGTTGTTGAATACAATTGTTTTCAGCTGACTGCGCTGCTCTGCGTCCAGTTTTTTCAGCGGGGCGAGCATCTCCTGAAACAGGCTGTATACCTGATACTCCCTTGCAATATGGTACTGCCCAGGCAGTTTGAGATAGGCGAGAAACTCGCGGATCAGCTCCACCACCTCGATGCGCTTTTTGACCTCAGAGAGCGGTTCATCCGCGGTGGAGGCGTACTCCCCCGCCGTCAGCAGCCCAGTCTGCACCACATCCCGATATGTACCCAGGGCGTAGTCGATGAGGTCGTACTCCACCTTTTTCCGCTCGCCGTGCTGGACCGCCAGCTCCAGAAGCTTGATCTGCTTTTTGTCCTCTTGGATATCCACGTCCATGAGCACGGTCTCAAAATAGGTTGGGGTCCCGGTCTCCCGCTGGATCCGCCGCAGGCAGGTCAGACGCCGGTTGCCGTCTACCACGCGCCCGTCCGCCAGGGTCACGCCAGGGGTGGTCTGACCGCATACGGAGATGTTCTTCTGATCCTTCTGGATCATCTCCGGGTTGCTCTGGTAGATGAATTCCTCGATCACCTGATTGTAGCGCTCCCGGTCCAGCTTTTTCAGCGCTTCGGAGCCATGTTCGGCCTCATAGCGGGAAATCCAGGTGGCAATGCGGTCGTTCTGGTCGTTGAAATACAGCGCATCCAGACGCACCCGATAGACCGGGTACACCACGGTTTTCCCGCCGTAAGTCACCTTTCGGGTCAGTGTGGTCCTCTGCACCACATCCGTGTCCACCTTCTGCAGAAGGCTGCCTTCCAGAAGCTCCCCCCGTTTGGAAAGGGACTCCGGCTGCTCTGCGCCTGCATAGGATATGACCGCATGCTCCGCCCTGGCACGTACACTCTGATACAGCTCCCGGATCTCATCGGCGCTCTCCTCGTCGATCGCCCGGCACAAAAGCGCCATGGTGTCCAGCGCGCGCTCCGCTTCCGGCTGCTCCAGGTCCTGCGCCCCCAGATGCGCTAATTTATTCCGCACCCCCATCAGCTCTTTGGCCCAGGTGCGGCAGTTAAGCGGCAGGTAATTGCGAAATACATCGCTCCACTTCCGGTCCATCAGCCGGAGGCAGTTGGCAATATCCAGGGAATCCAGAAGCTCCCCGTACGTCCCTTCCCGAGGCAGATCCTTTGGCTCCGAAAGGGCGGAGAGCACCTCCGCCCACCACCGATCCCGATAGGTCTTGTGCAATATCTGCCCCAAATACCCAGACATAGCGCTCAACAGAATCCGGAACCCCTTATGGACCAGTTCGTAGTTTTCCCCCATAAGCCGCAACTTCCTTTCTCACTTCGCCAGTATCGCTATCTCAATTGTACACCGTACTTCTTTCCGCCTCGCAGCCTCCGTAAAAAAGAAGGCTGCCGGAGCGGACATCTAGAATTTATTATAGTGATTTTCATTGCACTTGCAAGAGAGGACCCGCCTTACGCCTGTCCCCGATCTCCCGATTCCAACGGTCGGAAGCAACCGCGGGTCTCCAGATATTGGCCCGTTGTTTTAAATCGGCACATTGTATTTCCTGGCATAGCGAAGGACTTCTGCCGGACTGGCCCGGCGGATGTCATCCGCTTCCAGAAACATTCCCTTCAGGCCGGAGAAGGCCCCCGCATAGACCTTTTCCAGAATCAGCTTTCTCACTCGGGCAATGTCTATGTCGTATAGGGCGATGTGCAGCTCGTCGCGGTCAATGCCCTTGAGGGAGAGGACGCTGGACTGAGCAGCTTCTGCCACAAATTTGGAGAGCGGCTTCTCCTGAGTGCCGAACAGGTACAGTTTTCGCTTTGCCCGCGTCACCGCCACATAAAAAAGCTTTCGCTCGTCGTCTATGTCCGACGCATATTGCTCCTTGTTCTCCTCAAATCTCCCGCCCAGGACATGCCAGTACTTCCTGCCTCCCTGCCTGCGTCCGGGGAACTCACCTTTTTGCAGATTGGGGAGAAATACCGTGTCGAATTCCAGTCCCTTGGACTTATGGACTGTCATCAGCTGCACCGCATCCGGAGCAATGTTCGCCTGCTGGAAGTTGTGATATTTGTACTCCTCCGCGGCGCGTGTTTCCAGAAAGCGGAGCACACCGGAGACCCGGGCAGATAGCTGCTGGTCTCCGTAGATGGTATCGTAGTCGTCCAAAATGGTACATACGCCCTCCAGGTCGTCGCTGCGGACAGTCCAGTCTGTTGCCCTGTCATCCAAGAACTGGACTTTCCAGGCAAATTCCCGCAGGACCAGGCTGAGCCGGCAGCGCCGGCAGTCTCCCCCGCTCCGCGCCATTTTTCTCAGGTACCGAAAGCCGGAATTGAGGCATTCTCCCTCGGCGTATCCGTTCCAGCAGGCAGCAAGGGCCGGCTTGTCCACGTCCTGCAGGATGGAGAGCGTCTGAACAAACCGGCGGAAATAGTTCCCCTCAAAAAACTGCTTCGCACTGTCCGTGTAGTAAGGGACCCCACCACGGCACAGATGCTCCCCGATGGAGTCGATGTACTTTCCTTTCCGCACCAGAACCGCGATCTCCGAATAGGGGACCCCCTGACTGTGGCGGCGTGTGATTTCCTCCGCGATGGCATCGTATTGCAGGCCTTCTGTGTAAAAGCTCTGGGCCAGACACGCATCCCGTTCCGAGACGCCCCGGGCCCGCATCCGCTTTTCCAGGCGGCGGCCGTTGTTGCGGATTACCGTGTCAGCCACGTCTACGATCTCCGGTACGCAGCGGAAGTTGTCCTCCAGACGGATCTGCACCACGTCGGGATACCGCTTCGAAAATCCGATCATATTTTCCGCATTGCTCCCTCTAAACTGGTAGATGGTCTGGTCGTCATCTCCCACCACGCAGAGGTTGGCACCGGCGTGAGCGAAGCGGGCGATGAGCTTCTCCTGAAGATCGTCCACGTCCTGGTACTCATCCACCACCAGATACCGGACGGTTTTCAAATAGTCCTGAAGGGCCGGCTCTGCCTCAATGGCGTGCAGCGTCTCCAGGATCAGCAGGGAAAAATCCAGGTAGCCGCGCTCATATAGGGCTGTGCGGTACTGTTCAAAGACCTCCCGCTGCTCCTGGGTCCAGAGGGCGTGGCTGTCGTAGTCGTCCGCCATCTTCTCCATGCACTCCAGAAACAGCCGGATATCGTTGGGGCCTCCCGTCAGACCCAGCCGCTCTCTTCCGCATGAACTGCCGTAGCGGTGTACAAAAAGGTGGGTTTTCACCGTATCCAGTACCTGGAAGTCCCGAAATTTCTCGCTGCCGCGGTCCAGAAGCTGCTTGCAGAAGGCGTGGATGGTCCCTACATACATCCCATCAGCCCCGCCTGCGGTGAGTCCATCCTGCTCCAACGCCCTCTGGATCCGTTCCTTCATGGAGTTTCCGGCCTTATTGGTAAAGGTAAAGGCCACGATATGCTCCGGCCACACCTCCGGCTTTTCCCGCAGAATGTACGCAATGCGCCGGGTGATAACCTCCGTTTTCCCAGACCCAGCGCAGGCGATCAGCTGGAGATTGTGGTCGATGGTCTCCACCGCCCGCTGCTGTTCTCGTGTCAGTTCCATATCAGTCCTCCAACGCCTGCAGGGCCGTGTAGAGCTGGACGTTGGCGAGGGCCCGGCCCTCCGCGTCCGCACCCTCGGGGATCTGGAAGTGCTGAAGCAGAAATTCCCTGGTATTGTGCTCCATATCAAATTCCTCGGAAACATCTGCGGCGTAATCCAGCAGATCCAGGAAGGGGTTTTTGATCTCCTGCATACCTGTATACCGGGCTGCCCGGGAGATCAGCTTCCCCTGGTTGCCCAGGGCCTGAGTGGACACCAGCACGTCGCCCTGTACAAAGTCAAAAAAGCGCCTCATAGCCAGGTCCACATCGTCCGCGCTCTCCACTGCCTCCCTGTCCACCCCAGGCAGACTGCTCAGTGCTTTTTTCCAGCCCATCGATTTCCAGGGGCGGATCAGGCTCTGGAAGGTCCCAGCGGGGACGCCCTCCCGCACGCGGACAGCGGCGATTTGGAAAATATCCTTTGCCGGAGCCGCAAAGCTGGGCACCTCCTCACACCAGAATGCGCAGTAGTTCTCCAAAGCTCCCCCGTCCCACTCCTCGATGGGCTGAAACTCGCTCTCCGGCACCTTCTTCGGCGGCAGCGTAACCCGGGGATGGGGGATCCCCTTCTCCTCCAGGATGTGAGCCAAATTTCTCCGCCGGGCCTCGGTGGCGGGCCAATAGGGCTTTTTTGTCCGGTAGCGTGTGAGATCTGTCTTGATCCGCTCATACATAGCGGGAACGCTGCTGAACTTCGAGAGCAGGACCATATCCTCCTCCCGGCAGACGCGCAGCTTCTCCGCCGCCTGCTCCGCTAGGTCATACTCGGCCACAAACCCGTAGTACAGGGCGGCAGACTCATACAGCTCTCCGCTCAGTCCGTCCGTTTTGAGGATCTCATCACACCATTTCCGCGGCTTCACAAAGTCGTTGCGCTCATAGCTGCGCAGGAGATCGCGGAGGACCCACTGCCGCCGCCAGTCCCAGTCCGGGTGGCTGCCCAGATAGGCCAGGGCCTCCTGCTCAAACTCCGGCTGTCGGATCACCGCGTGATAGCGGCAGCGGCTGAAGGCCGCCGTCTCTTCATCGAACAGGCTCAGCAGCTCAGGGATACAATCCCTCGCGTCCTTGGGGTTCTCAAACCGCCCCATAAAGGGCTTTAGGAATTCGTTCCCGCAGGTCTCCTCTTTGTAGTAGAGGACCTCTATTACGATTTTGTCCAGGATGTCCTGACTGCGGCAGTCCTGGCAGAGATAACTCCGGGCCTCCCGCCCGCAATTCAAACACTTCATAGGGATCAAACTTCCTTTCTAAGTCAGTGTAGGCAGTAGTCATTTTAGCTTCATTTTTCCCGCCGTGTCCATGTCCTCTTGCGAGAGGTTCTGACTCCGATATTCCAGCAGCATGGCAGTCAATTCGG
Source organism: uncultured bacterium (assembly GCA_949288405.1). GTDB lineage: Bacteria > Bacillota > Clostridia > Oscillospirales > Oscillospiraceae > Lawsonibacter. The sequence goes on from CASEKM010000001.1 coordinate 37,638, forward strand.
GGTTGCCGAGTTTGGCCGATTCTTTCACATAATAGCCGATGTCCTTTGCCGTAAGATACCGTTCCATCAGAATGACCCGCAGGCAAGCGAGATCTGTCCACAGTGTCTTGCAATGGCCTTTGATGTATTTCAGGCAGCCTGTCTTCACCTCGTCTAAGATCTGCTCTCCGGCTAGATAGCGTTCCGCGAAAGACCGCGCAGCAATCTCACGGATGGAGGGCTGCAGCTCCGCGATATTTCCACCAGCGATAACAAGCTCTGGCTGTGCATCCTCTCCAAACGCCTTTTGGCCAAACTTGACCTTACTGCCCAGCAGTGTGATCCGTTTCAAGAGGCAATGCGCAAAGGCACCCGCGCCGACTTCCTCCACGGCGGCAGGCAGTGTCAGCTCCGTCAGGCACGCCCCGTCGAAGGCGTGGTTATCAATTTTTGTGAGACTCTTCGGGAGCGTGACTGCGTCCAATCCGGTATCCGAAAATGTATATTTTCCAATGCTGGTCAGCTGAGGAGGAAACTCTACCTGATGAAGCTGTGTACAGCCTTTACAGAGGCTGGCGCTGATTTTCTTTGTTTTAGCTGATAACTTTAGTGTGGTCAGCGCTGTACAGCCGGTAAAGGCCTCGGAGCCCATGGCCGTGACGGTGTCGGGGATCGTAACGGACGTGATCTTTTCGCATCCGGAAAACGCGGCATCCACAATCTTTTTCACCCCATCCGGTATCAGGCATGCCCCGGTAATTCCTCCAACGCAGATATATAGGATCGTGCCATCGACAGAGAGAATCATACCCTTTTCAAATCGGAAATTGGGATTATCCGGGTGGATTTCCACTTCCGCCAGACTGATGCAGCCGGAAAATGCCCGTTTTTCTATTTTTTTCACACTGGCAGGAACAGATACTCTGACCAGGCTTGTACATCCAGCAAAGGCCTCGGCGCAGATCTCCTCTACGCCCTCTGGAAAAGTAATCCCGGTGAGGGTGGTACATTCCGCGAAAAGGCGGGGGCTAACTGACTTCTTCTCCGCCGGAAACACGATGTCTCCGCCAGGGCCGGCGTATTTTAGCCATGTACCCTCTTCTGTAATCTGTGTCATGTAGTCGCCTCCCTGCACACTGCCGTCCGCTTGAAACGCAATATGGTTCTTCTCGGCGTAGTGCTCGGCGTAGCTGCCCGCCGGGGCGCTTATCTGAATCCTATTGCAGTGATCGAATGCGGCACCCCCTATCGTGGTCACGCTCTCTGGAAGAGAGACAGACTGGAGACCCGTACAGCTAGAGAAGGCGTAGCTGCCGATGAAGGTCATGCCATCGGGAAAAGATAATCCACGCAGACTGGTACAACCTACGAAGGCGGACGTGTCAATAGATTTCATGCTCTTCGGGAAAGATAGATCCGTTAAAGCCGGGCAGCTGTGAAATGCGCTTTCATGGATGGCAGTCAATGTGCTGGGAAACTCCACATGCACCAAACTGCTGCAGTGGTAAAAGGCGTAGTCCCCAATGCTGCTTACGCCGTCCGGGATACTGACGCTGGTGAGGCCGGAACAGTCCCGGCACAGGTCGCGCGCAAGCGCAGTTACTCCCGCAGGGATCATGAGTTCCTTTAGGCTGGAGCAGCCTTGAAAAGCGGCGACATCCATCTGTTTGAGCGTAGCGGGCAGTTGGATGTTCCTAAGATTGGTACAGCCATCAAACGCGCCGCTTTTGATCTTCGTTACGCCGTCAGGCAGGATAATACTCGTGAGATCGTCGCGTCCACGAAAGGCGCGGGAGCCAATTCCGGTTATCCCCTCTGGAATGACCACCTCCCCGCCGGGGCCGTTGTACTCCTCCAATATCCCATATTGAATAACAAAATCAGAATTGCCGCTCATATGCTCTGCTCCTTCCTGTATTCTTGCGTTCACTTCAGCCCATGCCGCCGGGCGATCTCCTCCAGTTCCTCCTCGTCCGCCTTTCGGAACTCATCTTCCTCCAGCAGCATGGCGGGCATACCGCCGGAAAATACTCCGGCGTACACATCGTCCAGAAGCTTCTGCCGCAGGTCATCCGGGTTTTGGCCACATGTTTTCATCAGTTGTTCCTCCTATCACAGTTGTTATCAATATAACAAAAAGGCACCCTCCTTCCCCATGCTCAGCATTGGGAAAGAAAGTGCCTTTTTTATACTATGCAGCCAGCATAGTATCGCTGGCAAAACAGTGCCTCGTACAGAAAAGCATCGAGATGTTTCCATGGTGATTGATGTATAATCCGCATCATTGCTCCTCCATATTTCTGGAATCTATTATGCATTATAACATGAATGCGGCAGTAAAACAACTTCGTCTATATTGCTCTTCCAAGTGAAAAAATTGTGCATGAACCCGTAAAAGTAAGTAACAGATGGCTCCAAAAAATGTGATTAGGGGAAGGACACATTTTCCTCCCCCTTCACAGAGCCATAACAAGCAAATATGCAGAAACGGTAAATTAGAATGGGAAATATGGGCGATAGAATAGCATCTATAGAGAAACAGCAGAAAGTATACAAAATAAACTGCCCCTGTTTGTTAGACAGTATAATATACTGAATCACAAACTGGACAGTTCAAAGTGGACCGTCTTCTTTCCGCGTTCAGATCATCACTGCCAACTCCACTTGCAGCGTCCTCCCGTTCTGTTGACTTCGAAGTTCTAAACTTCTTTTTGCTCCATATAATATGGATAGACGGTGCGCTGGCCTTTAGGCGCACCCCGTACCGTCCTCCCTGCTTGACGATCTCCGGCTCCTCCAGCTTCAGGGAGTCGATGGAGGGCACCACAATGCCGTAGCCGGTCTCCTCCACCTCCTTCAGGGCGTCGGCCACCTTGTCGTAGGACGCCTTCACCTGGGAGAGCTGGGTGAGCAGGGCCATCAGGTCCCCGTCGTCCCCGATCTGGAAGCCCGACTGCTGGGACAGGGTGTGGTAAAACAGGGCGCGGGGCAGCTCCAGCACGGCGGAGGCCAGGCCGGTGCCCAGGTCAATGGCGTTCACCTTGGCCTGGCTCACCTGCTCACACTCCCGCATGGAGCCCACCGCCTCCTCCACGTCCCGGATGCGGTGCAGCCGGTCCGCCCCATCCCGGATGGCCTCGTACAGGGCGGCCTTGATGGGGTGCTCCTGGGGCAGTGCGTCCACCCAGGGGGGCAGGAACAGGTCCAGCTCCTTCAGGGGGAACTCGTAGAGCACCTGCTTCAAAATGCCGTTGATGTCCTCCTCCCGCAGCTCCAGGCAGTTGCAGGCCACGCAGGTCACCTGGTGGCGCTGGGCGATGTCCGCCCGGATGGCCCGGGCCCGGTCGGAGTCCGGGTAGGCAGAGTTGAGCACCACCAGGAAGGGCTTGCCCAGCTCCTTCAGCTCGGAGATCACCCGCTCCTCCGCCTCCAGGTAGTCCTCCCGGGGGATGTCGGTGATGGAGCCGTCGGTGGTGACCACGATGCCGATGGTGGAGTGCTCGGCGATCACCTTCCGGGTACCCACCTCCGCCGCCTCGGACATGGGGATCTCGTGGTCGAACCAGGGGGTGGTCACCATCCGCTGCTCCTCCCCTTCCAGCTGGCCCACCGCCCCGGGCACCAGATAGCCCACGCAGTCGATGAGCCGCACCTGAAAGGCGGCCTCCCCCTCCATGGAGACGGTGACCGCCTCCTCCGGGACAAACTTGGGCTCCGCCGTCATGATGGTGCGGCCCGAGCCGCTCTGGGGCAGCTCGTCCCGGGCCCGCTCCCGGCGGTAGACGTTGTCGATGTTGGGGATGACCAGGGTCTCCATAAACCGCTTGATGAAGGTGGACTTGCCTGTACGCACCGGCCCTACCACGCCGATATAGATGTCGCCCTCGGTCCGAAGCGCGATATCCTCGTAGATTTTGCGGTCTTCCACTTGAATTCCTCCTTCGGCCTGTGGGCCGGTCATTTCCGTACACTATATGGGGATAAGCTATCGGATATGACTTGGAGGCAGGGAGACCGCACGCGCCGCCCCATCTGCGATGGGGCCCCTACGGCGAGGAGGCGCTTCCGCTGTCCTTCTCCCCCACCATCCGGTGCAGGCAGGCCAGGGCGTCAGACAGGCCCCCGATCTCATCGATCAAACCCAACTCCACCGCCTCCTCGCCGTAGATGACGCTGCCCACGTCGGCGGCCAGCTCTCCTGTCTGGAGCATCAGCTTCGTAAAGTCCTTTCGCTTCACATGGCTGTTGGCCGTCACAAACTGGGTGATGCGCTCCTGGATGCGCTCAAAGTAGTAGAAGGTCTGGGGCACCCCGATGACCAGGCCGTTGAGCCGCACCGGGTGGATGGTCATGGCCGCCGAGGGGGCGATGAAGGACCGCTTGGCGGACACCGCCAGGGGCACGCCGATGGAGTGCCCGCCCCCCAGCACCAGGGAGACGGTGGGCTTGGACATGCTGGCGATGAGCTCCGCGATGGCCAGCCCCGCCTCGATGTCTCCCCCCACCGTGTTCAGCAGCACCAGCAGTCCGTCGATGTCGTCGCTCTCCTCCACCAGGGCCAGCAGGGGCATCACATGCTCATACTTGGTGCTCTTGCTCCCCGGGGGCAGCACCTGGTGCCCCTCCACCTGTCCCACGATGGTGAGCACATGGATGGTCCCCCGCCGGGAGCGGATGACGGACGACCCAAAATCTACAATGGGCTGGGGGTCCTCCGGGCTCTCCTCCGGGCAGCGCCCCGCTTCCTGTTCCTCCAAACCGATCTCCTCCCTTCCCCGTTAGGGTGGCGGAAACCGGCCTTTTTATTCCCACTCCTCCGCCGGGCCCATTCTACTTTTCGTAGGTTGCCTTTTTCCCGCGTCTCCCCTATGATAACAGGGAACAGAAAGGAGCGATCTTCTTGGACAACATCCAATTCGGGGCCTTTGTGGCCCAGCTGAGAAAAGAGCGGGGACTGACCCAGCGGGAGCTGGCCGACCGGCTCCACGTCACCGACAAGGCGGTGAGCAAATGGGAGACCGGAAAGGGATTTCCCGACCTGAAGCTGTTGGAGCCCCTGGCCCAGGAGCTGGAGGTCTCTCTGGTGGAGCTCCTCCAGGGGGAGCGCTCCCCCTCCCCCACCCTCACCAAGGAGGAGGCGGGCCAGGCGGCGGTCCAGGCCATGGAGCAGGGGGAGCGGAATGCCGCCCGGCGGTATCTGCGCCTGTTCCAGATATTTCTGTGGGTAGGGGCGGCCCTGTGCGGGATCTCCCTTGTTCCCTCGCTCAGCCTGGGGGCCTATCTGCTCTACTTTGATCTGTTCCGAGCGCCGGAATTGGGGGTAATCGGGAGTGCCGACGGCCCCACAGTCATTTTAACCGCCGGCTCACCTCTCATTCCCCACTGGCTCCAGCCTGTGCTGACCGCCGCGGTCCTCCTGTTGTGCGTCATCCTGGCCCTTCGGGTGCGGCGGCTGGAGAGGAGGCTGAAATGAGACGTCTTCCGCTCCTCCTGGCTCTGGCGCTGTGTCTCCTGACCGGCTGCTCCTCCGACGCCGGAGGCATCCCGGAGGGCCTGACCTGGACGGCCCAGGTGCTCCAGTCCCAGGGGAACGGGGCGATTTTGGCCGCCGCCTCCGGGGAGGACGGTGGCCGGGCGGTGCCCGTCCTGGACATCACCGCCCAGGTGGAGCAGGGAAAGGTCATCCTCACCGACCGCGCCTCCGGGGAGACCTGCACGGGGAGCCTCGCCCCCAGGGCAGACGCCGCTCCGGGCTCCCAAATCTACACCCTCCGCTTCCCGGACCGGCCGGAGGGGCACGCCGTCTACGGAGTGACGGAGTACGCCGGCGGCGGCCGGGAGGCCACCCTGTATCTGACTGTGGAACAGCGGACGCTGCGCCTCACCGCCCCCCTCCCGGAAAAATAGGAGCAAAAGGGGTGGAAAGCTTTTCTGCTTTCCACCCCTTTTTTATATGCTGTCTCTCAGCTTCTCCATGACAAAGTTGGGCAGGAGCACCCCCCGCCGCTCCACCTGCTGGGCCTTCACCACCCGGCAGCCCCGCCCCTCGAAAAAGGGGCGGGCGTTGAGGGAGGCCTGCACCCACAGGCGGGGCGCGGCGCTCTCCCCTCTCAAAAAATTCCCGCTACACCAGCAGCCGGCAGGCCAGCAAAAAGACAGCCGCCGCCCCCGCCGTCCCCAGCAGCCAGAGCCGCCCTGCCCGGGAGCGGAGGGGGATCCCCCTCCGGTGCAGCCCCTCCAGTACGCCGCCGCTGGCCAGCCCGATCAGGGAGATCCCGCCCCAGATCAGCCAGCCGTAGTGGCCGTGGCCCAGGGGCGCTCCCTCCGGGAAGGGGCCCAGCAGCTCCCCCAGGAAAATCCCCAGGGGCATGGCGGCCAGGGAGGCCCCGGCCAGGCGCACCCGGCCCGCCAGGGCGGCCAGCACGGAGATCCCCATAGCCAGCCAGAACAGGCGGCTGCTCAGCAGCCACCCGAATACATATAAGTCGGACTGCCAGCTGGTCAGCCAGCCCAGCAGGGAGTAGCCCTCCCGCCGGCCCCACAAGAGCCGCCCCAGGAGGAACAGGGCCAGATAGGCCCCGGCGGTCAGGGCCGCCCATCTCAGGCGCTCCCTCCACTCCGGTCGGCCGTCCTCCGCCTGGGAGGCGGTCCCGTCCGGGGCACTCTCTCCAAAATCCTCCGGAGGGACCAGCTGCGTCAGCTCCACCTGAAGGACCCCGGCCAGCTTCAGCAGGTGTTCCGTGCTGGGGGCGCTGCGCCCGGCCTCCCACTTGGCCACCGCCTGGCGGCTCACCCCCAGACGCTCGGCCAGCTGCTCCTGGGACAGCCCCGCCCGCCGGCGGCAGTCCCGGATGCGCTCCTGTAATGTCACGCCGTCCACCTCCCTCTGCCCTCAATATAGCACAGGGAGGACAGCGGCGCAATCAACTTCGGGGGCAACTATAGGTTGCCCCGGTCAGATCCAGAACAGCACCAGCAGAAATGCCGCGTTGCACAGGGTGAACATGATCAGGTACCGCTTCTTCTGCCCGGGGTACTGGCCCGCCACCTGGCGGTAGGATATGAGGCTGGCCATGGAGGCGATGAGGGTGCCCAGGCCGCCCAGGTTGACCCCCACGATCAGCTCCCGCAGGTCGCCGCTGTAGCCGGACAGGAGCATGGCGGCGGGCACGTTGCTGATGACCTGGCTGACCAGCACCCCGATGAGCCGGTCCCGGCCGGCCATAGCCCCGCCGATCCAGTCCTGGAGCCAGTCCAGCTGTTTGATGTTGCCCACAAAGAGGAAGAAGAACACAAAGGTGAGGAGCAGGGAGTAGTCGATGCGGACAAACAGCCCCCGGTTCCGCCACAGCAGCAGGAGCCCCACCACCGCCAGCAGGGCCGCATGGGGGACAAAACCGGCCACCGACAGGACACACAGGAGGAACAGGGCCAGATAAAACCCGATGGCCCTCCAGTTCAGCGGCGCGGTCTCCCCCAGCTTGATGGACAGCTGGCTGTGCCGGTAGCCGAACAGGATGAAAACGCCCAGCAGCAGGGCCGCGCCCGCCGCATAGGGTCCGGTGAGCAGCAGGAACCGGGGCAGGGACAGGCCGGACAGGGAGAATAAGTACAGATTCTGGGGGTTGCCGATGGGGGTGAACATACTGCCCAGGTTGGCGGCTATGGTCATCAGGGTGACGGTGTAGCACATCCGCCGCCGCTGGGTGGCCATCCGCAGCATCATGATCCCCAGGGGGACGAAGGTGATGAGGGCCACGTCGTTGGTGATGAACATGCTGCTGAAAAAGCACAGGAAGATCAGCGTGGCCGACATCCCCCGCATGGTCCCCACCCGGGAGAGCACCTTGGCGGCGATGTACTGGAG
>CASEKM010000002.1 GCA_949288405.1 uncultured bacterium
ATCGGATGCGTCCCCGGTGGCGTTTTGCCTACTTTGCCACCATGGGCAAAGCAGGCCGCCGCAGCAGCGGCGAAACTTTCAATTACATAGGATACCGATTCATAACCCCCAGGAACGCCAGCAGGCACAGCACCAGGGTGATCCCGGAGAAGACGCAGAACAGCTTGGTCTCGCTCCAGCCGCCCATCTCCAGATGGTGGTGGAGGGGCGCCATGCGGAAGAAGCGCTTGCCGCCGGTCTTTTTAAAGTATACAACCTGGATAATATCCGACAGAACCTCCAGGACGTAAATGAGTCCCACAATGGGGATCATCAGGGGCAGGTCCAGGGCGAAGGCCAGGCCGCACACCGCGCCCCCCAGGAACAGGGAGCCGGTGTCCCCCATGAACACCTTGGCCGGATGGAAGTTATAGATGAGGAAGGCGGACAGCCCCCCCGCCAGGGCGGCGGACACGATCACCAGGTCGCTGCGGCCGTACCAGGCGGACACCGCCACATAGCAGATCATCACCGGGATGGTGACGCCGGTGGCCAGGCCGTCCACCCCGTCGGTGAGGTTGACGGCGTTCACCGTGCCCACCATGACGAAGGCAGCGAAGACCATGTAGACGATCCAGGGGATGCCCACGATCTCAAGGTTCAGGAAGGGGATATACAGGTCGGGGGTCAGGTACCCGTCCCGGCGCAGGAGGATGGTGAAGACGATGGCCGCCGCCAGCTGCAGGAAAAACTTCTGGGGGGCGGTGAGCCCCTCGTTGGCGTGGTGGCGCAGCTTCTGGAGATCGTCCACAAAGCCGATGGCCCCGAACACCAGGGCGAAGAGGAAGACCACCAGGTGGTTGTGCAGCCCCGACCGCAGGGCGCTCCAGCCCACGGCGGCCACGGCTACCCCCGCGCCCAGAATGAACATCAGGCCGCCCATGGTGGGGGTGCCCTGCTTGGACATGTGCCAGGTGGGGCCGTCCTCCCGGATGGCCTGCCCCGCCTTCAGGCGGCGGAGAATGGGGATCAGGATCTGTCCGGCGATGGCGGTCACGCCAAAGGCCACGATAAAGCTGAGGATGTATGTCATATGTCTAAAACCTCCAGGAGCTTTTTCTCTCGGGTAGCGCCAACCGCTGCATTGGCAATGGGGTATTATACTACACCTGCCGGAAGATTTCCAGCCCTTTCCCTGCGGTGGGCCCGTTTTTCAAAGTAGTCCGCCACGATCTCCCGCTCGTCCATGTGGTGCTGGACCCCATTCACCTCCTGATAGGTCTCGTGGCCCTTGCCCGCCAGGACGATCACGTCCCCCGGCTGGCCCTGGGAGAGGGCCCAGCGGATGGCCGCCGGCCGGTCCGGCTCGATGTGGACCTCCCCGCCGGGGCCGGTCATGCCCGCCAAAATGTCCTGGATGATGGCCCAGGGGTCCTCGGTGCGGGGGTTGTCGGAGGTGACCACCGCCGTGTCGGCCAGCTCCCGCACCACCGCCCCCATGAGGGGCCGCTTGGTTTTGTCCCGGTCCCCGCCGCAGCCGAACAGGCAGATGAGCCGGCCCGCGGTCAGATCCCGGGCGGTGAGCAGGACGTTCTCCAGGGCGTTGGGGGTGTGGGCGTAGTCGATGAGCACCGTATAGGCGGTGGGGGTGGGCACCACCTCCACCCGGCCCTTCACCCCGTGGGCGCACCGGAGGGCGGCGGCGATCTCCCCCAGCTCCAGCCCCAGGCACAGCCCGCTGGAGGCGGCGGCCAGGGCGTTATAGATGGTGAACCCGCCCGGGATGGGCAGATGGACCCGCTGGATCTCCCGGGGCGTCACCGCCTCGAACTCCACATGGCCGGGAAACAGGCGGATATTTTTGGCGGTGAGGTCGGCAAAATCCTTGTTCTCTGAGTAGGTGAACACGGGGCAGTCCACCCGCTCCCGGTACCAGCGGCCCGCCTCGTCGTCCAGATTGAGCACCGCCGTCCGGCACTGGCGGAACAGCAGTCCCTTGGCGTCCCGGTAGGCCTCCATGGTACGGTGGTAGTCCAGGTGGTCCTGGGTCAGGTTGGTGAACACCCCCACGTCAAAGGTCAGCCCCTCCACCCGGCGCTGGACCAGGGCGTGGGAGGACACCTCCATCACCACGTGGGTGCAGCCGGCGTCGGCCATCTGCCGCAGCAGGCTCTGGACCTCATAGCTCTCCGGCGTGGTGCGCCGGGCGGGGACGGTCAGGGGGCCGATCCGGTTCTCGATGGTGCCGATGAGGCCAGCCCTGGTGTTCAGCACCCGCTCCAGCATCTCCTGAATGAGGCAGGTGGTGGTGGTCTTGCCGTTGGTGCCGGTGACCCCGATGAGGGTCAGCTCCTCCCCCGGGTGTCCGAACCAGTTGGCGGAGACCAGGGCCAGGGCACGGCGGGCGTCGGGGGTCTGGAGCCAGTTCTCCCCCTCCGGGGGCGTCTCCCCCAGGACGGCGGCCGCCCCACTCTCCAGGGCCTCCCGGATATAGTCCGCCCCGTCCGCCCGGGCCCCGGGCAGGGCCACGAACAGGGCGCCCGGCTCCAGGGTCCGGGTGTCGTAGGATATGGAAGTAATTTCCACATCCTGGTCGGGATACTCCCCCGCGAGGGGGACGCCGTGCAGCAGATTCCACAGCTTCAAAGTTGTCACCCCTCACGGGTGAGTTTCATTCTCTCTAAGCTTTGCCCATCGGAGCTTCCGGCGCCCTTGGGAAAACCGCCTAATCCAGCCCCGCGTAGCCGTCCTCCACCACGGTGGAGAACTGGACGTCTATAATGGTGCCGATGGGGGCGGACTCGCCGTAGGCCACGCTCTGGCTCTGGGCCTTGGAGGCGTCGCCGTAGAAGGTGCTGGTGCCGCCGGCCCGCATAAAGAAGCCCGCGTCCTCCAGCGTCTTCTTGGCCGCCTCATAGCCCAGCCCCACTACATTGGGGACGGTGCCCGTCTCCTCCGGGGCGGCCCCGCCCAGATAGAGGATGACGGTGGAGCCCCCCGGCACCGCGGCGTTGGCGGCGGGCACCTGGCTAGTGACCACGTCTCCCTCCCCCACGGTGCGGTAGGAGAGGCCCTTCTTTTCCAGGCGGCTCTCCGCGTCGGCCACGGTGTAGCCGGTCACCTGGGGGGTAGTCACGTCCACGGCGGCGGACTCCTCCACCGTGTACTGCTTCTCCACGTCCAGATAGTCCAGGATCTGGCCGATGAGCTCCCCGGCCATGGGGGCGGCCATGTTGCCGCCGCTGATGTACACGCCGGTGGTGGACCAGTCGCTGCCGGGATAGCTGGGCTTGGGCCAGTCGTAGGCCAGCAGCACGATGATCTCCGGGTCATCCGCCGGGGCGAAGCCCATGAAGGAGACGATGATCCGCCCCTCCTCCGACTGCGTGGTCTCGGAGGAGCCGGTCTTTCCGCCGATGCGGTAGCCCGCCTGGTAGGCGTTCTTGCCGCTGCCGCCCGAGGCAGAGACCACGCTCTCCAGGATGGCCCGGCAGCGGTCGCTGGTCTCCTGGCTGACCACCTGGCGCACCAGGGTGGGCTCGGCGGTCTGAATCTGGGCCCCGCTGGCGTCGGACACCGACTGGACCACATAGGGCTGGTACAGGTTGCCCCCGTTGATGACGGCGGAGAAGGCGGTGACCATCTGCAGGGGGGTGACGGTGAAGCGCTGGCCGAAGGAGGCCACCGCCAGGTCCACATAGGTCATGGCCTCCCGGCCCCAGTCCAGGCCGATCTCCTCTCCGGGCAGATCGATGCCCGTCGTCTCGGTCATGCCGAAGGCCTCGAAGTAGTCGTAGAACTTCTCCACCCCCAGCCGCTGGCCGATCTCGATGAAGGCGGGGTTGCAGGAGTGCTGCACCGCCTCGGCCAGGGTCTGCACCCCGTGGCCCTCCCGCTTGGAGCAGTGGATGGGGTTGCTCACCCCGGGCAGGCGGTAGGAGCCGGTGCAGTTGAAGGTGTCGTTCTCATCCACCACCCCCTCCTCCAGGGCGGCGGCCAGCACCAGGGCCTTGAAGGTGGAGCCGGGCTCATAGGGCTCCTTCAGGCCCTTGTTCCGCCACTGGGTCTCCCTGCTCCTCCGCGGGCTTCTGGGCGTTCTCCGCCTTCAGCTGTTCATAGATGGCAGGGACGTCCGTCTGGATCTCCCCCTGGAGGATGCTGTCCGTCACCAGGGAGTAGTTGTTGGGGTCGAACTCCGGGGAGCTGGCCATCCCCAGCACCGCCCCCGTCTTGGGGGACATGACCAGGCAGAAGCCGCCGTTCTGCACGTCGTAGGCGGCGATGCCCTTTTCCAGGATCTGTTCCGCGTAGGACTGGATGGTGCTGTCGATGGTCAGGGTCAGGTCATAGCCGTTGACCGCGTCAATATAGTTGGAGTAGCTGTTGTACAGCTCGTCGTTCTCGGCGGTGCGGCCGGTGACCACCCGGCCGGGGATGCCCTTCAGCAGATCCTCATAGCCCGCCTCCAGGCCGTAGACGCCCCCCTCGCTGTTCACAAAGCCCAGCACCTGGGAGGCCAGGGCCCCGAAGGGGTAGTACCGCTTGGTGCCGGGGGTGAGGTAGAGGTAGTAGCCGGTGTGGTTCTCCTCAATGAAGGCCCGGATGGCCTGGGCCTCCTCCTCTTCCAGATCCCGGAGGAGCACCTCGTACTGGGAGTTCTCCTTGGCCATGCGCCGCTCCAGGTCCGCCCGGTCCAGGTCGGGCCGGATGGCCACCAGGCCGTCCACGATCTCCTCCCGCAGGTCGTCCACCGCCGCCTGCCAGGCGGCCTCGTCCAAATTGCCGTCCTCATCCTCAAAGTCGTCCTGGTCCACGCTGTTCATCAGGTCCTTGGGGGCCAGGATCAGCTCGTAGACGGTGGCGGACATGGCCAGCACCTCGCCGTTGGCGTCCCGGATATCCCCCCGGTGGGCGGAGACGGATACGTCCATCAGCTGCTGCTGGGCGGCCCGCTGCTGGTAGAAGTCGTGGTCCCGGATGGAGATGTTCCAAAGCTGGATCACCAGGGGGATGAACAGCCCCACCCCGCACACCAGCATCAAAAACAGGGAGCGCCGGAAGACCAGCCGCTTGGACTGGCGGTTGCGGTCAGGGCGGCTGTTCCGCCGCTCCGGCTCCCAGTTGGGTCGATTCTGCACTTGCCGCGTCCCTCCTCCTGTGTTTTCAGGCGTCAGCGCCAGAAGGGCGCAAGAAAGCCTCCCTTCCTGCGCCCTTCTCTCTGTCCGCTTGTGTTCTATGGCTCAAATCTATGTCCGCTTCAGCGGAAGTATGCAAATAGGTCTCCAAAAATATCCTCCAGCCCCTTCAGGAGCCCCATGGGGCCCTGGGCGGTCTCCTCCTGGCCCCGAAGGACCACATTGTCCGGCTCGGACAGGTCCAGGTAGACGATCTGGTCGCTGGTGGGCCGGACCATGGTGTCCCCCACCGCCGCCTGGATGCGCTCCATGTCAAAGACCTTCTCGTACTGGGCGGAGAGGAGGACGTTCTCCTCCTGGAGCTGGCTGAGCTCGCTGCGCATGGTCACCAGCTGGTCGCTGGTCACGATATACTGGGAGTAGCTCCACAGCAGCAGGGCGGCAAAGATGCCCACCGCCAGAAAGCCGATCACCGCAAAGGGGGACACCTCTCCCGCCTCCCGCACCTGTACCCGGGTCCGGGTGAGGGTGCGTTCCCGCTCCCGGGGCCGTACCCGGGGCTGGGGCTGGAGCGTCTCCTCCCGCCCGGGGGCGCGGATGGCGCTTCCGTCGTAGGCGGGGGCGTACGCTACGCTTCCGTAAGTGTTGTATGAGGGTCGGCTGCTGCGGTGACGGCTTGCCATTCCATTCACTCCGTTTCTCCTAGGGCTGGGTGCGGTCCTGCCCGCTCAGCGTCCCCCCGCCGGGGGCTTGAGCTTCTCCGCCACCCGCAGCTTGGCGCTGCGGGCCCGGGGATTTTCTTCGATCTCCTCCGCCGTGGGCAGAATGGGCTTGCGGGAGATCAGCTTCACATCCGGCGTCCTCCCGCACACACAAACGGGAAAGTCCGGCGGACAGATACAGCCTTTGGCAAAGGCGGCCAGTCCGGTCTTTACGATCCGGTCCTCCAGGGAGTGGAAGGTGATGACCGCCAGCCGCCCCCCCTGGTTGAGCCGGGGGACGGCGGACCGGATCATCCGGTCCACCGAGGAGAGCTCGTCGTTGACGGCGATGCGGATGGCCTGGAAGCTCCGCTTGGCCGGGTGCTGTTTCTCTTTCAGGGCCTTGGCGGGCATGCCGCTCTTGATCACATCCACCAGGTCCAGGGTGGTCTCGATGGGGCGCTCCTGCCGGCGGCGGACAATGGCCGCGGCGATGGACGGGGCGTAGCGCTCCTCCCCGTACTGGGAGAGGATGCGTTTGAGCTCCTCCTGGGGCCAGGTGTTCACCACCTGGGCGGCGGTGAGGCCCTCAGACTGGTCCATGCGCATGTCCAGGGGGGCCTCGGTGCGGTAGGAGAACCCCCGCGCCCCGTCGTCCAGCTGGGGGGAGGACACCCCCAGGTCAAACAGCATCCCGTCCACGCCTGAGAGGGAGAGCTTGTCCAAGATCTCGTCCAGCCGGTCAAAGTTGCTGTGGACCAGGGTCACCTTGTCCATCCAGTCCCTCAGCCGCTCCTGGGCGGCGTCCAGGGCCGCCTGGTCCCGGTCCACGCAGATGAGCCGCCCGCCGGCCAGCCGCCGGGCGATCTCCCGGCTGTGGCCCGCCCGGCCCAGGGTGCCGTCCAGGTAGATCCCGTCCGGCCGGATATTCAGCGCCTGGATACACTCCTCCAGGAGCACCGGCTTGTGGCTTAGCACTTCTTCCATATCAGAACCCCAGCTCGCTCATACAGGCGGCCATCTTCTCGGGAGTCATCTCCTCCTCGTCCTGGTACCAGAGCTGGGCGCTCCAGATCTCCGCCCGGTCATTGACCCCCAGGATCACCGCATCCTTCTCCAGCTTGGCGTACCTGCGCAGCTTCTGGGGGATGACGATGCGCCCCTGGCTGTCCAGCTCGCACTTCACTGCGTTGGCAAACAGGGGGCGCATGACCTTGGACTGGGTCATGGGCAGGGAGGCAAATTTTTCGGTAAACTTGTCCCATGTGGCCTGGGGGTAGATGGCCAGGCAGGTGTCGATGCCCATGGCCAAATAGAAGGTGACGCCCAGCTCCTCCCGGAGCTTGGCGGGGATAAACAGACGGCCTTTGGCGTCGATGCTGTGCTCGTACGTGCCGGTCATCTGCGTCACCTCTCCCCCACTTCTCTATCTTTTTATGGGGAAACAATCCACTTTCCCCCACCACGTGTTTTTAGTATAAAAGCTGTTGACATAAAAAGCAACCCCCTTTTTGAATTTTTCACAGAAAAAAACCGCAGGATTCCTGCGGTTTCGGCCCTTTCCATGAATAAAACATCCGTTCTATTCGGTTGACAGAATCCTTGCTTTTTCTCCCTCCTCCTCCGTTTTTGGGGTATGCTCGCTGCATATGACACAAGATATTGTGTTTTGTCATTTTCACAACGGCCAAAAGTTTTCCACAGCCACGTTGCGCCCCGCCCGCCTTTGTGCTACACTGGTGGAAAGAGATCCTGCCACACAGAGAGGAGTGCCGCCATGCTGGATTGGGAAGAGTTAGAGCGCCAATGCCTGGCCTGTCAGAGGTGCGGCCTGGCGGAGACCCGCCGCCATGTGGTCTTCGGCACCGGTCCCCGGGACGCGGAGGTCATGTGCATCGGCGAGGGGCCGGGCGAGAACGAGGACCTGCAGGGCCTGCCCTTCGTGGGCCGGGGCGGGCAGCTGCTGGACGAGATGCTGGAGCTCATCGACCTGAGCCGGGAGAAGAACGTGTACATTGCCAACATCGTCAAGTGCCGTCCCCCCAACAACCGAGACCCCCTGAACACGGAGCAGGACGCCTGCATCGCCTACCTGCGCAATCAGGTGGCCCTGATCCGGCCCAAGATCATCATCTGCCTGGGGCGCATCGCCGCCATGCGGCTCATCAAGCCGGACTTTAAGATCTCCAAGGAGCACGGGAGCTGGTTTGAGAAGTCCGGTGTCCACATGACCGCTGTCTTCCACCCGGCCGCCATCCTCCGCAACCCGGCCTACCGGCCGGACACCTTCGTGGATCTGAAGGGGATCCAGGCCAAGGTGCGGGAGGTGTGCACCCACACCTACTGATCCCCCGCTGAAGCAAAACGGTCCCGGCGCTTACGCGCCGGGACCGTTCAATTTCTTACATCATCTTCACGGTGTAGTACACCAGCAGGGCAAACAGCCAGGCCACCATGGCGAACAGCAGGTAGTAGGACACTGCGCTTCCCAGGGCGACGGCGGCGGCAATGGCCGCCAGGCTCACCACGCAGCTGGCAAACATGAGGGCGTAGCCCGCCTCAGGGGGCAGCACCCGCTTGATCCCCTCCTTGACGATGAGGCGGCCCTGGTGGGACTTCATCCAGAGCATAGCCCCCGCCACCAGCACGATGGCGACGACGGCGGCAATGGTATAGGGGCTCACCGCCCCCGCGTGCCGGACGAACCACAGGCCCAGCACCCCCAGCCCGCTCACCAGCGCGGCCAGGAAGAACTCCCGCTGATAGAGGTAGTACACCAGCGCCAGGGCGGCCCAGGCGGGCACCAGCCAGAACAGCATCCGCACCCCGGAGTCTCGGAAGCCCAAAATCACCTGGGCGCAGAGGAACAGGGCGCCGGAGGCCGCCGTCAGGGCCAGAGGCAGCGCAGCCTTCTCCCCCTTGTTCATCCGCAGGAAGGCCCACACCAGGCAGGCCGCCAGAGCGGCCAGGCTCACCCACCGAAGGCCCTGCAGGGCCGCATTGATGGCCAGCGCCAGGTTAATGGACTCTGTCGTGGTTCGGAAATTGATATAGTACTTATTGACAAGCACCAGCAGGAACTCCAGGACAATGGCCGCGCCTACCCAGATCAAGGCCCGGTTCAGGTCCCGGTCCTCCTGGCGCCGCCGCGCCTCTCTCTCGTTATAATCCATGTGCTTTGATTCTCCTCTGATTCATCGGGACCGGCGGCCCCGCTTCTCATACATTTGGACATTCGATACCTGTCCATCATCCAGTCGGTTTATTATTGTACCAGAAGTCGGCTGCTTTTGCAACACAAAAAAAGGAAAAAAGCAGGATGCAGGGAAAAGCCGGGAGTTTTCTCCCGGCTTTTCCCTATTTTCTACAAAAGACAGGCCCTTTGGGTCAGTTGTTCCCGCCGAACTCGGAGAAGAACTTGTCGTGGACCGCCTGGACCGCCCGGTCGGCGTCCCGCTCATCCACCAGGACGGACACCTTGATCTCGCTGGTGGAGATCATGTTGATGTTGACCCCGGCGTTGGACAGGGCCTCGAACATGCGGCTGGCCACGCCGAAGTTGTTCACCATGCCGGCGCCCACGATGGACACCTTGGCCACCTGGGTGTTCATCTCGATGGACTTGAAGCCGATGTAATCCCGGTTCTCCTCCAGGATGCGCTTGGCCTCCTCCGCGTCCCCCCGGGCCACGGTGAAGCTGATATCCTTAGTCTCCTCCCGGCCGATGGACTGGAGAATGATGTCCACATTGATCTTCTTCTTGGCCAGCAGGGAGAAAATTTTAAAGGCGGTGCCGGGCTCGTCGGCCAGGCCGATGAGGGCCAGGCGGGCCACATTCTTATCCTTCGCTACGCCGCTGACGTGGGTCTTTTCCATGGTCTTGACAACCTCCTTGACTTTTGTACCGGGATTCCCCGTAAAGCTGGAGAGGACCTCCAGATTGACATTATAGCGCTTGGCCATCTCCACCGAGCGGTTGTGGAGCACCTGGGCGCCCAGGCTGGCCAGCTCCAGCATCTCGTCGAAGGTGATCTCCTCCAGCTTCCGGGCCCCCTGGACGGTGCGGGGGTCGGCGGTGTAGACGCCGTCCACATCGGTGTAGATCTGGCACAGGTCGGCGTGGAGGGCGGCGGCCAGGGCCACCGCCGAGGTGTCCGAGCCGCCCCGGCCCAGAGTGGTGATGTCCCCGTACTTATTGATGCCCTGGAAACCGGCCACCAGAACGATCTTGTTCTTGTCCAGCTCCGTCTGGATGCGCTCGGTGTTGATGCGCTTGATGCGGGCGTTGCCGTAGGCGGAGTCGGTGTTCATCCCCGCCTGCCAGCCGGTGAGGGAGACCACCTGATAGCCCATTCCCTCGATGGTCATGGCGCACAGGGCGATGGAGATCTGCTCGCCGGTGGACAGGAGCATATCCATCTCCCGCTTGGAGGCGTGGGGATTGAGCTCCTCCGCCTTGGCGATCAGGTCGTCGGTGGTATCCCCCTGGGCGGAGAGCACCACCACCACGCTGTTGCCCTTCTTATAGGTCTCGGTGATGATCCGGGCCACGTTGCGCACCCGTTCCATGTTGGCGACAGAGCTGCCGCCGAATTTCTGTACGATCAAAGCCATATCTTTTATCCCTCCAAGGAATTCTCAAAACGCAGGTCTGCTCCCTATCCTATGCAGACCGGGGCCCAGAGGCCCGGGCGGTCTCCGCCCTTACAGCACCCGGAAGCGGGAGCCCACCTCCATGCCGGCCAGCCGGTCGCGCACCTGGGGCTCGGTCATGGGCTCGGTGAGGAAGGCCGCCTCTCCGGCGGGGGCGCCGGCGCGGGCCAGGGGCTGGATCTCTCCGCAGGCCAGGCGGGCCTGGTCCATGGTGGTCTGGGCCCGCACATACCACCGGGAGGTGAGGATGTCGGAGGACACCACCAGGTCGGGCGCGCCGGGGCCCCACTGGTTGTGGTGGTCCCGCTTGGTGTCCTTGGCGATGTCGATGATGTCGGCCACCACGGCGGAGGCGGTGGGCAGCTTGCCCGCCCCCCGGCCATAGAACATCACATCGCCCACCGCGTTGCCGGTGACGGCGATGGCGTTGAACACGTCCTCCACCCCGGCCAGGGGGTTCTCACAGGACACCAGATGGGGGGCCACAAAGGCGCACACCTTGCCCTCCGGCTCCCGGATGGCGCGGCCCAGCAGCTTGATCTTATAGCCGCAGGAGTCGGCGTAGGCCACGTCGGCCAGGGTAACGCCCCGAATGCCCTGGGTGGGCACCTGGTCGGGGTACACGTGCTGGCCGAAGGCCAGGGCGGCCAGGATGCAGATCTTCCGGCAGGCGTCGTGGCCCTCCACATCGGCGGTGGGGTCCTGCTCGGCGTAGCCGTTGGCCTGGGCCTCCTTCAGGGCCTGGTCAAAGGTCAGGCCCGCCTTGATCATCCGGGTGAGGATGTAGTTGGTGGTGCCGTTGAGGATGCCGGTGATCTGGTCCAGCTCGTTGGCCGCCAGACAGGCGGTGAGGGGGCGCAGGATGGGGATGCCCCCGCCCACGCTGGCCTCGAACAGATAGCTGACCCCGTTTTTCTTGGCCAGCTGCAGCAGGTCATAGCCGTGGGTGGCCACCAGCTCCTTGTTGGAGGACACCACGCTCTTGCCCGCCTGCAGGGCCCGCTGGGTGAAGTCCAGGGCCACCTTGGCCCCGCCGATGGTCTCCACCACCACGTCCACCTCCGGGTCCTGCTCAATGACGGAGAAGTCCTTTACAAACAGGTCCTTATAGGGGCTGTCGGGAAAGTCCCGCACGTCCAGGATATACTTCAGGCGGACCAGGCCGTCCACCCGCTGGTCGATCACCGCGCTGTTCCGGGTGAGCACGTCCGCCACGCCGGAGCCCACGGTGCCAAAGCCTAAAATCGCTACGTTTACCATTCCATTCACCTCATCGTATCAACAGTTCTCACACAATCGCCGTCCGGCCGCCTATCCGGCCAGGATCTCGCACTTGAGCACGCCGGGGCTGGAGGCCGCAGCGTCCAGCATCTCCTCCAGAGAGCGGCGCAGGGCGGAGGTCTCCGCCGTGATGGTGACCACCGCGCAGCCGTTGGAGGGGATGTTCTGGTTGATGGTCAGAATATTGACTCCCGTCCCGGCAAACACGTTGAGCAGCCCGGAGAGGATCCCCGGCTCGTCCCGCAGCATGGTCTGGAAGGTGACGATCCGCCCGTGGAGCATGTCGTTGAAGGGGCGCACCGCGTCCTTATACTTGTAGAAGGCGCTGCGGCTGATGCCCACTGCCCGGGCCGCGCCGTTGACCGTGGTCTCCTCGCCGGTCTCCAGCAGGCGCTTGGCCTCCGCCACCTTTCGGAAGATCTCCGGCATGGCAGACGCCTCCACAATGAAATATCCGGCCGACTGACTCATGGCTGTTCCTCCGTCCTGCGTCCACGTTTGTCCGTGTGCCGTGGTCATTTGTAGCTGCACTGTGGTCTATTTTAGCACAGCTCCCTGGTGGGATGCAACGGCAAAGCGCAAAGCCCCCGTAGATTTTCGGGGCTGTCCGCCAAAAATTTTTGTCAATTTTCACCGAATGGACGCCGTTTTCCCCGGCATGTAAACGGAGGGGGAGGGCTCAAAGCCCTCCCCCTCCGGGGTTCAATAGCCGTAGGGGCGCCCGGTCTCCGGGTTGATCGCCACATCGCCTTCGGAAGATCCGGCCGGCTGCTGGCTGCCGGAGGAGCTGGAAGAGCCCGCTCCCCCCGGGTCGTCGCCGCCGGGCTGGCCGGTGATGTCGCCGGGATCGTCCGTCCCGGGCTGCCCGCCGGAGCCGTCGGGATCGGTCCCGGGGACCAGGCCGCCGTTGGGATCATTGGGGTCCACCACCAGTCCGCCCTCCCCGTGGACGGTGCAGGCAGTGGTCCCCGCAGCGGCCAGATAGGCGGAGTAGAAGTACTGGCTGTCCTCCGCCCAGGCCCCGCCCACGCTGGGCCGCTCCAGATTCAGATAGGCGTAGGTGCGCACGCTCACCTCCGGGCAGTTGGGGCCGGCCAGGCGGTAGTAGCCGGTGAACTCCCCGTTCTCATCCAGGATGGGGTCGTCCACGCACACCCGCACCATGGAGTTGGAGCCCTCCTCCAGGGAGTGGCAGGTGCACACAAAGGAGGGCCGGTCCTCGGCAAACACATAGCCGGTGCCGATGCGGGCGGAGCCCCGGGGGTCGTCCTGACAGGCCGCCGTGGGCTCGCCGCCGCAGTCCAGACAGTAGGAGATAGCCACCAGGCCGCTGGGCTGGCTGAAATCCCGGTTCTCCAGGCCCTCGTGGACGGGCTGCATCACCTTTTTCCACATCTGGGCAGCCGGGTTGCCGGGGGCCTGCACCCGGGCGGGGGTCTCATAGCCCACCCACACGGCCGCGGTGTAGTAGGGGGTGTAGCCCACAAACCAGCGGTTGTCCTTGGAGTCGGTGGTACCCGTCTTACCGGCGGCGGTCATGCCGCTGAGGCGGGCTTCGGAGCCGCCGCCGTTGGCGCCGGACACCACTTGGGTGAGCATATAGTTGATATAGTAGGCGGTGGTGTCCTTGATGGCCTGCTCGTCCTCCCGGGTGTTGTCCAGAAGCACGTTGCCGTTGCTGTCCTCCACCCGAGTGTAGGTGCGGGCCTGGCGGTAGATGCCGTTGTTGGGGAAGGTGGAGAAGGCGTTGGCCATGTCCCGGGTGCTGACGCCCACAGACAGGCCGCCCAGCGCCAGGGGAGAGGTATCGATGTCGGTCTTGTGCTGGCCGTTGATGACCTGGTCGCTGATGAGGGGCAGATGGAAGCGCTGGGTGCCGAACTCAAAGGCCTTGGCAGGAGTAACCAGGTCAGCCACCACCCGCACGGCCACGGTGTTGAAGGACTGCTTCACCGCCTCCAGCACGGTGGTCTGGCCCCGGTAGCGGCCGTCCACGTTCACCGGCCAGGCGCTGCCCCCCATCACCTGATAGGGGTAGTCGGGCAGGACCGTGTAGGGGGTGATCAGCCCCATCTCCAGGGCCGGGGAATAGGCCGTCAGGGGTTTGATGGAGGAGCCGGGCTGCCGCTTGGCGTTGGTGGCCAGGTTGAAGCCCCGGTTGATCTCCTTCTCCCCGATGCGGCCCACCACGGCCGCCACGTCTCCCGTCTCGTTGTCGATGATGGTGATGGCGGACTGGAGCCGCTGGCCGCCGGAGGTGTAGTTCAGGTTGGACTCGTCCTCATAGACGGCCTCCGCCTGGGCCTGGACCTCCGGGTCGATGCAGGTGTAGATCCGCAGGCCGCCCTTGGAGAGCATCAGGCTGACCACCTGGTCCGAGTAGTTATACTCCTTCTGCAGGTCGTCCCACACGTCGGAGATCACCACTTCCTCGTACCAGGAGTAGAGGTTTTCCGCCTCCACCGGCGCGTCCTCAGAGCTGCTGGAATTCACCCCCACAAAGTGGAGCTCCTCGGCCACCGCCTGGTCATACTCCTCCTGGGAGATATAGCCCTGGTCCAGCATCTCATGGAGGATGACCTCCTGGCGGTACTTGTTCCACTGCACCGCCGTCCACATCTCCCCCTCGCTGTTGGCCACCTTGGCCAGGGAGTAGGGGCCGTACTGGGAGGGGTTGTTGGTGATGGCGATGATGCTGGCGCTCTCGGCCAGGGACAGCTCGGACACGGACTTGCCGAAGTACTCCTGCGCCGCGGCCCCCACGCCCTCACAGCCGGCGCCCAGGGGGATGATGTTCAGGTAGTACAGCAGAACGGTGTCCTTGCCGTAGGTCTCGTCCACATACAGGGCGGTGAAGATCTCCTGGACCTTTCGGGTCACCGTCACCTCGTTCTTCTTGGTGAGGTTTTTGATGGTCTGCTGGGTGATGGTGGAGCCGCCCTGGATGTCGCCGCCGGTGAACATGCTCACCACCGCCTGGGCGGTGCGCCACCAGTCCACACCGTGGTGGGTGTAGTACCGGCGGTCCTCAATGGCCACGGCGGCGTCTTTCAGGTACTGGGGAATCTCCTCATCGTTCACCCATTGGGAGCTGGTGTCGCTGAGGACCTGTCCCAGCACCTGGTACTGTCCCCCGTCGTCCTGGTAGTACATGACGCTGTTTTCATTCAGGGTGATGCTGGACAGGTCCAGCTCCGCCTGGGGCAGGATGGTATTGCGGATGTACACCGCCGCAAAGCAGCACATCAGCGCGCTGGTGGTGACGGCCACCAGCAGAAGGGTGCCGATCACCCACAAAACGGTGCGGCCCCTCCCCCGCTTGCCCGGTTTCCGGCCCCGCCGGGGCTCGGACGGGCGGCTGGAGCGGGACCGGCTGCGGGGCCGGGGCTCCTCCTGGGAGGAGTAGGAAGAATAGTTACGTTCAGACACAGGATTTCCCTCCGAACACGCGGAGCGCCGGGTTCCAGACGCTCCAAGGTTTCATCGTCATTCCATGATCTCTGCCGGGCGGCTGTGGGGCCCGGGCCCTTTGGGCGCCGCGCCCTCCGCCCCTTTCCGGCGGGCACGCCCTCCGGCTGCAAAAAATCATCATATATTATACCATATTCTCCTCATTTGTCTATCCCGGGATTTTACCCGTCTTTTTCTTTCCTTTTTCTGAAATTGGGCAAAAAAAGCCGCGCTTCCCGCCGGAGCACAGGCGGAAAGCGCGGCGCATGCCTCTTTAGGTCAGGCCGGAGGTCTTGACCTCCTCGATGTGGTGCTTTTTGGCATAGCCGGTGAGCATCATGGTCAGGGCGCCGTCGCCGGTGATGTTGCAGGCGGTGCCGAAGCTGTCCTGAAGGGCGAAAATGGTCATCATCAGGCCGGTGCCCGTGTTGTCAAAGCCCAGCACGCTGATGATCAGGCCCAGGGAGGCCATCACCGTGCCGCCGGGCACGCCGGGGGCGCCCACGGCGAACACGCCCAGCAGGAAGCAGAAGAGCACCATGGTGGACAGGCTGGGCAGCTCCCCGTAGAGCACCTTGGACACGGTCATCACGAAGAACACCTCGGTGAGCACCGAGCCGCACAGGTGGATGTTGGCAAACAGGGGGATGCCGAAGTCCACCATGTCGCTGCGGAGCACCTTGGACTTGTGGGCGCACCGCAGGGCCACCGCCAGGGTGGCGGCAGAGGACATGGTGCCCACGGCGGTGATATAGGCGGGCCCATAGTGGCGCACCACCTCCCAGGGGTTGGAGCCGGAGTACAGCCCGCCCGCGGTGTACAGCACCGCCATCCAGATATAGTGCCCCACCATGACGATGAGGATCACGATGATGAACACAGGCAGCTGGCGGGTGATGGAGCCCTCATAGGCCAGGCCGCTGAAGGTGCCGGCGATGAAGAAGGGCAGGATGGGGATGACCACCCGCACCACCATCTCCAGCACCACCCGCTGGAACTCCTCCAGCACGTTGGTGATGATCTCCGCCTTGGCCCAGGTGGCCGCCAGACCCAGCAGCACCGAGAACACCAGGGCGGACATCACCGACATGATGGGGGCGATCTCCAGATTGAACAGCAGCTCGGGCAGCTCGTTGAGCCCCTCCGCCGCCGACTCAATGGACAGGGCGGGGATGATGGCGAAGCCCGCCGTCATGGACAGCAGGGCGGCGATCACCGAGGAGCCGTAGGCCAGGATCAGGGCCAGCAGCAGCATCCGGGAGGCGTTCTGCTTCAGCCGGGTGATGGACGGGGCGATAAAGCCGATGACGATGAGGGGGACGCAGAAATTGATGATGGAACCCAGCAGCTCTTTGATGGTGAGCACCACCTCCATCACATTCCTGCCCACGGCCGGCCCGTCACAGGCCAGGCCCAGGACGATGCCCACCGCCACGCCCACCAGCAGGCGGAAGGGCAGGCTCTTTACGATTCCTTTCATACACACACTCCATTCCTCAAAAATTTTGGTTCGAGGATCTCCACACGCTCCGGTCTCCCATTCTATGCCGGAGGTTGAGGGAATTGTACCATATTTTCAGGCGCTTCACAAGTAGGAGCGGGTCCCTCAGGCCAGCACGGCCTCCAGGGCGGCCCAGCCGTTCTTCTCCCGCCGGCGGACCACCTTCAGGCCGTTCCGGGCCAGGGCGTCGGCCACCTCCTGGGCCCGGGGGGCGATGATGCCGGAGCACAGGAACACCCCGTCCTCGGTCATCACCTGGGGGGCCCAGGCGGACAGGGGGATGATCACGTCGGCCACGATGTTGGCCAGCACCAGAGGATACTTCTCCCGGCCCAGCTCCTCCTCCAGGGCCCGGTCGGTGAGGATGTCCCCCGCCCGGACGGTGTACCGGTCCCTCCCGATGCCGTTGAGGGCGGCGTTCTCATAGGCCACGTCCACCGCCTTGGGGTCGATGTCCACGGCGGCGGCGTACTCCGCCCCCAGACACAGGGCGGCAATGGACAAAATGCCGCTGCCGCAGCCCAGGTCCAGCACCCGGTCCCCGGCCTTCGTGTGGGCCTCCACCCCCTCCAGGCACAGCTGGGTGGAGGCGTGGGACCCGGTGCCGAAGGTGAGGCCGGGGTTCAGGTAGACGGGCACCCGCCCCTGGGGCACGGGCTTGCTCTTCTCCCACTCCGGCACCACATACAGGCGCTCCCCGATGGTCAGGGGCTTATAGTACTTCTGCCAGCTGTAGGCCCAGTCGTTCTCGCTGAGGGGGGCGGTGGTGTACTCGCAGTCCAGCCCCTGGACATACTGGGCCAGCTGGGCCCGGCCGTGGGCGTCGTCGGTGACATAGAACTTCACCCGGCACACCCCGCGCATCCGGTCCAGCAGCTCCTGGTCCACATAGTCCCAGTACTGCCGGTTCTGCTCCAGGAACCGCTGGAACTCCCCCTCGTCCTCGATGACCAGGGCGGCCATCCCCGCGGCGGTGAGCTTGGCGCACACCTCGTCCAGCCGCTCCGGGCTGGTGTTCACCGCCACCTCCAGCCATTTGATCTCTTCCATCTTGTATTCCTCCCCATAGCACTTCGGCCGGGGCGGTGCCCGCTCCGGCCGATTTGGCTGTTCTTTTCATCGCGCTGCTGCGTTTCTTACCGCTGGGTGCCCAGATAGAACAGGGCCACCGTCCCCGGGCCGGCGTGGGCGCCGATCACCGGGCCGATGTGGTTCAGCCGCACCTCCCGGACCCCCAGGCGGGAGCGGATCATCTCGGCCACTGCCGCCGCGTCCTTGCGGCAGTCCCCGTGGCTGATGAACACGATCTGCTTCCCCTCCTCGGTGACCGTCTTCTCCATCTTATCCACCAGGGCCTTCAGGGAGGCGTGGCGTCCCCGGGCCTTTCCGATGTTGATCAGGTGCCCCTCGTCGTCCACGTGGAGGACGGGCTTGATCTGAAGCATGGAGCCCACCACGGCGGTGGTGGCGGAGATGCGCCCGCCCCGCTTCAGGAAGTGCAGGTCGTCCACGGTGAACTGGTGGCTCAGGTGGAGCTTGTTCTCCTCCGCCCAGTCCCGCACCTCCTCGATGCTCATCCCCTGCTTCTGCTTCTGGGCGGCCAGCCACACCAGCAGGCCCTGCCCCAGGGAGGCGCACAGGGTGTCCACCGTGTACAGCTTCCGCTCCGGGTACTTCTCCCGCAGCTCCTCCACCGCGATGACCGACGCCTGATAGGTGCCGGACAGGCCGGAGGAGAAGGCCAGGATCAGCACGTCCTTCCCCTCCTTCAGCAGGGGCTCCGCCGCCTGGACATACTGGTCCACGTTGACGGCGGCGGTGGTGGCCACCTCCCCCGCCCGGAGCATGTCGTAAAACAGGGCCGGGTCCATATCCCGGTGGTCCGGGTAGTCGTGGAAGGTCTTGCCCTGAATGGTGAAGCTCAGGGGCAGGACGATCACGCCGGTCTCCTCCACCATCTCCTGGCTCATGTCGGCGGCGGAGTCGGTGAGCAGAACAAATTCAGACATAGATGATGACCTCCTGTCTGTCTTTTCCTTACTTTTTTGTCTTTTTCCCCTGGTCCGCCCCGGCGGGCTGGAGGATATCCAGGATCCGGGCGCAGGCCAGCTGGTCCGCGTAGCTGCGCAGGGCCAGGTCCAGGGCCATTTTGGCCAGCTCCTCCCGGCCCGCCTCCCCGTCAATGGCGGCGGCGGTGCCGGACAGGGCCCGGTCCAGGGCCCCGCAGAAATAGCGGTAGAGCTCCTCCGGCTCCCGGGTGCGCTCCTCCCCCGCCCGCATGAGGATGCCGATGTCCCGCACGGAGAGCACCTTCTTCAGGGCGCACACCGCCGTGAGATAGCCCAGGTGGATGGGGCCGTACCGCTTGCCGGAGGCCCGGGGCACCAGCCCGTCCTTGATGTAGTTGTTCACCATGGCGGAGGTGAGGGCCTCGCTGTCGTCAAAGTGGATCAGCTGCCGGGGCATATAGGAGATGATCTGGTCCATGTACAGGGCGATGTCGGGCAGCTCATGCCACTGGGCGGGCCGCTCCCGCTCCATACGCTCCTTCAGGTCCATCAGTTCTTCCATGGCAGTCTCTCCTCTCTGGCTCGTCGTTGCCTTTATGCTATCACGCCCCGGGGAAAAATGCAAATGTGATTTTCAAAATGACGCCTCGGGCGCTTACCGCTGCTCCAGCCAGCGGCGCAGCCGCTCCAGGGTCCCCCGGTGGTCCAGGGAGCGCAGCCCGGGGAAGGCGGCCAGCAGGCGCCGCTGTCCGAAGATGCGGCGGCTGCGGGCCTCCTCAAAGCGGGCCCGCAGCTCGTCCAGGTCCCGCTCCCGCTCCTCCAGCCACTCCGCCTGCTCCAGCCGCAGCTGGAAGCGGCGCTGGGCCAGGTCGTCCCGGACCTCCTCCACGTTTTGGCGCAGCTCGGCCCGGCGGCGCTCCGCCGCCTCCCGCAGCTGGTCCAGGCTGTCCAGCACGTCCTCCCGGGCCTCCGCCCCGGCCAGCACGCCCCCGGCTAGCCGCTCTCCCAGGTCGTTGGACACCTCCCGCAGCCGGCCAGCCAGCTCGTCCAGCTGCCGCAGCTGCCGGTTCATCCGCACCACGGTACGCACCGTGGCCGCCAAATCTGCCGCCATGGCGGCGGCGAAGACGGCCAGCAGCACCCAGCCGATGGAACGGGGCACCGCCCGGACCCCCCACAGCACCGTGGGGTGGACGATCTTCAGCACGAACAGGCAGGCCAGCCCCCAGTACAGGGAGAACCGAAGGCAGATGTAGCCCCCCAGGTTGAACGGCTCGTCAGAGTAGTCCCACCAGCGCTGGTGGAACAGCTTCTCCAGCAGAAAGCCGGTGAGCCACTCCAGCAGGGAGGTGAGGACCACCGAGCCCAGAAACAGCAGCACCGTGTTCCCCATCAGGGGCCGCAGAGCCCACAGCACCGCCGCCATTCCAAAGCCGTAGATGGGGCACACCGGCCCGTTGAGAAAGCCCCGGTTGACGAATTTCCCCGTGCGCAGGGCGGCGTAGCACACCTCCGCGCACCAGCCCAGGAAGGCATAGACAAAAAAGAGCCACAGGGTCAGATAGAGCATGAAAACCTCCGGGCGCAGCCAAAGCTACAGCGCCTTCTCATAGCAGTTGAGCACCTCGTGGATAAAGCCCTGGAAGAAGAACTCCGTGGCCCCGGCGAAGGCGTAGCCCAGGCGGGGGTACATGGCGTTGGCGGGGACGTTGCCCTCATAGGTGTCCAGGCGCACCGCCTTTTTCCCCTGGCGGCGCAGCTCCTCCTCGCAGAAAGCCACAAATTCCCGGGCCTTGCCCCGCCCCGACCAGCTGGGCCGGATGACCAGGGTGTGGATCACCCCCACCTCCGGTTTTTCCGCAGGGATGGCCCAGGGGATGTTGTCGTACTCAGGGAGCTGCTCTCCGTTGAGATTGACGCAGCCGTAGACCGCGCCGTCCTCCTCCCCCACCCACAGGGTGCCCGCCTCCAGGGCGGTTCGGGCCGTGTCCCGGGTGGGGTACTTGCCCCGCTGCCAGTTGGTGTAGGAGACAGGGCGGGCGTCCTCGGCGGCTAAAATTTCCTCGTAGATCTCCGCGATGGCGTCCAGGTCGGACGGCTGGGCAGGTCGGATCATAGACGGATGCTCCTTTCGCAATCTGTAATACACATGGGGGTGTTTTTACGGGAACTTCACTGTCACGGTGGCAAATGAAGGGGTGGTTCCCAATGTCATCTAGTTAGGGAAACGCGCTTTTTGGCCCCCTTGTGAAAGGGGGCTCCCGGCGAAGCCGGGTGGGGGATTCCGTTGATCAATAAAGTTTCCGTGATTCGGAATCCCTCCACCGCCTTCGGCGGTCCCCCTCCCTTTCACAAGGGAGGCTTTTGTACAGATCCTTAACTGGATGGCACTGGGCGGTGCCGAGCATCTCAATACCGGGGCACCCAGCTGGTCAAAAACCACACGGGGGCCAGCCAGAACAGCAGGAAGATCAGCAGGTTCAGGGGGGACAGAGACCCGTAGGCGTCCACCGAGGTGAGGTAGTAGGCCAGCAGCACCCCCAGGGCGGAGCCCACGCAGGTGAGCCCCGCCCCAAACCGGGCGGCCCACCGCAGGCGCTTGGCCCCCACCACCGCGTCGGCACAGGGCAGCAGCCCCTCCCGGCACAGGACGGCGGTGATGACCGCGCTGTGGGGCTGGTCCGGGTCGGACAGCTCCCGGCGGCGCTCCACCGGGGGGAAGTCCATCTTGTCCGCCGCCAGCTTGAACCGCTGGTGGAGCATGGCGGGGATCAGGTTGAAGTCCCGGGTGGCCAGCACCGGCCCCACCTTCTCCCGCAGGAGGGAGTCCAGGGCGGGGAACACCGTGTCGGGCAGGGTGTAGTTCAGGGCGAAGATGCCCGCCAGCTCCCCGTCGATGGCGCAGAACACTGCGTTTTTCACGTGGAGCCCCTGGGGCAGCTTCACCTCCATCAGGTTCATAAAGGCGGCGGAGCCCACCAGTACCTGCTCTCCCCGGATGTGGGCGGACAGGCCGCCCCCCTCATAGCAGTTCAGATCCTCCGCCCGGCGGAAGATGGCCCCCTGGGCCCGGAGCAGGTCGTGAAACAGCTTGGTCAGGCCGCTGCCCGAGTCCCGGATCAGGGTGGCGGTGCACCCCACCACCTTCTCGATGGACCAGTCCCCAAAGACCTTGATGCCGTTGAGCTCCACATAGCCCGGCGGGAACAGGTCCCCGTCGGTGATCAGCACCCGGTCCCCCTTCTTGGACTGGGCCATCCCAGGCCAGCCGGCCAGGGCCGCCCCGCTCTGGGCCAGGCGGCGGGCCACCTTGTGGAGGGGACGGCTGTACACCAGGGCCCCGCCCAGGGCGGCGGAGGCGGTGAAGGAGGCGGACAGGCACCACAGCAGATGCCCCGGCTTGCCCAGGCCATAGGAGGCCAGCAGGGAGAGCAGGACGCAGGCCAGCAGCAGCACCGGGCAGACCGCCCGGTAGATCCGCTGGGCCCCGTCGTCCATCTGGATCTGGCTGCCAAAGCCCTCCGGGGCGCCGGGCCACTTGCAGTAGGTGTCCCGGCCGTTCCACTTCCCCTCGTCCAGGGTGAGCACATAGGGCTCCGCCGCCGCGGAGGCGGTGCGGCAGCTCAGGCGCAGGGCGCATTTTTTATGGTAGGTCCCGTGGAGCAGCAGGAACAGTCCGGCCAGCACCGCGGCGGCGTAGGGCAGCTGCCCCTCCCGGTTCTGGGTCAGGGCCAGGGTAATGGCGTCGGCCAGGGTAAAGACCGCCGCCAGAGCGGTCAGGGTGTCCATTCCCACCCGGCCCCGGAGGGCCCGGGCCACGCCGGCGGCCAGCACGTCCAGGGACAGGAGCATCCCCGCCCCCACCAGGCCGGCGGAGATCCACACCTGGGTCTGGTATCCGTCCAGCGGGGGCAGCCACACATAGTTGATGGCGGGGACGATCAGCTGCACCAGGGCGGCAGCAGCCAGCAGGAACACCAGCACCGCCCGCAGGCGCATCCCCTTGAGCCCCTTGCCGTAGCGGCGGGCCAGCTCCTGGGGAGCGGTATCCGGGGGCGGGGGTTCCGGTCTCCGGGGTCGGCGGAAGCGGCTGGGGGCCTCCTCCGGCTCGTCCTCCTCCACGTCGGTGCCGGGAATCAGCTGCTCCAGGCGGCGGATCTCCTCCTGGTCCATGCTCTCCGACTCCTGGAACATATGGTCGGCGTAGTCGTCCGCCCTCTGGGTCAGGTCCTTCAGGAAGGAGGAGAGGACGCTCTCCTCCTCGGGGAACTCCACCACCCGGTCATTGGGCGCTTCCTCCTCCCCGGTCTCCTCCGGTCCCGCTTCGCCGGACTCCTCCTCCGGCCCGTCTTCCTCCGGCTCCTCCTCCAGGCGCTCCTCCGGCACCGCATGTCCGCCGGGGAAGGCCACCACGTTGTCCCGGGGGTGGGCCCGCCGGGGGGCCTCCGGCCAGGGGAGATCGGGCCCCTCCGCCTCCTCCCCCCCCTGGGGGCGGACAGAGACGGGGACGGCGGAGCGCCGGGGGCTCTTCCGGCCTCCGTACTCCGCCAAAATGTCCTCCAGAGTAAAGGAACCCGGCTCCGCGTCTCCGATGAGGGATTTGACCTCTGCCAGGTCGTCCTTGTTCAGTTTTTTCGGGTCGCGGTCACGCATGGGGGAACTCCTTGCCGGAATGGGGCGTACCCAGGGAAAATCCCCGCAGTTTCATCTCCATTCCGTATTTTTTCTGTTGGTTGATACGATTTGTGATCGAGCTCCCGCTCAGCCGCCCAGGCGCTGGCGCACCGCCTCATACAGTAGCACCGCCGCAGCGGCGGAGGCGTTCAGGGAGTTGATCTTCCCGAACATGGGGATGGACACGGTGAAGTCGCAGTTCTCCGCCACCAGGCGGCCCATGCCGGTCCCCTCGCTGCCGATGACAATGGCGGCCGGGCCCTTCAGGTCGGCCTGATACAGGGGGGTAGTGCCGTCGGCGGCGGTGCCGAACACCCACACCCCCGCCTCTTTCAGCTCCTTGAGCAGGGCGGGCAGGTTGGGCACCCGGGCCACGGGCACGTGGGCCACCGCTCCGGCGGAGGTCTTGCCCACCACGGCGGTGAGGCCGGCGGAGCGGCGCTTGGGGATGATGACCCCGTGGGCCCCGGCGGCGTCGGCGGTGCGGATCACCGCCCCCAGGTTGTGGGGGTCGCTGAGCTCGTCGCACACCACGATGAGCGGGGCCTCCCCCTTCTCCCGGGCGGCGTTGAGGATGTCGTCCACGCTGGCGTACTCCCGCACAGCGGCCAAGGCGATGACCCCCTGGTGGGCGTGGGTGCGGCTCATGTTGTCCAGCTTGTGCCGGTCGGCGTCCACCACCACGATGCCCTTCTCCCGGGCGGCGGAGGCGATGTGGCCCAGGGCGGAGTCGCTCTCCCCCTTCATCAGATAGATCTTGTCGATGGCGGTACCGGCCCGCAGTGCCTCGATGACGGCGTTGCGGCCCTCGATGACCCCGTCATTTTCCGCCTCGATGGGGGCGGAGCGGCGGAGCGGCGGACGTTTTTTCATGGGGGACCCCTCCTGGATCACGATAAATTTAATTTAGGCAGATACAGAACATACTATAGCATATTTCCCCCCGGGATGGAAGGGCGAAATTCGGTTTTGTCCGGCGGGATCCCCGCCCAGCCGCCCCGATCCTCCAGATTTTTACTTTCACAGAAAGTTTACAGCCCTCTTTCTTGTTTTTAAAAGGAGAGTATGCTATAGTATAAAAGACTCAGACCGGGCCGGAGCGGCCCGGCGGCGCCAAATTCTATGCGTTTGAACACGACGGAGGTATTCTCCCTTGAAGCCAGAGAAACGAAATCACAACAACGGAAGCGGCGGAAATAACAAGCGCAACGCCTTCGGCCTGGTGAGCCTTGTGCTCTGGGCCCTCTTTTTGACCCTGCTGTTCCGGGGCTGCATGTCCTCCTACGAGAAGGCCGGTACGGTCACCGTCCCCTACACCACTTTTAAGGAGTGGCTGGCCGAGGGGAAAATTTACCGGGCCAATGTGGAGAGCAGCCAGATCACCTTCACCCTGAAGGAGGGCGTGGAGGTGGAGCTGCCCCAGGACGAGGGGCAGAAGGAGGAGAGCCAGACCCAGCAGCTGATGGAGTCCCTGATGCCCACCCGGCAGCAGGACGCGGGGGAGCCCACCCAGTATGTGACCATCCGCCTGGCCAGCGTCACAGACTATGAGCTGCAGAGCCTGCTGGATGAGCAGCTGAACGGGGAGGAGGGCAGCTACGCCTTTACCGAGCCGGTGGACAGCTCCGCCTATCTGCTCAGCCTGTTCATGGCCTATGTGTTCCCCGTCCTCATCATGGTGGGCCTGTTCTGGTTCCTGTTCCGGGGCGTGGGCGGCAAGGGCGGCATCGGCGGCATGGGCAACCTGGGCAAGTCCAACGCCAAGGTCTATGTGGAGAAAAAGACCGGCGTCACCTTCCGGGACGTGGCCGGACAGGACGAGGCCAAGGAGTCCCTGGAGGAGATCATCGACATCCTCCACAACCCCCAGAAGTACACCGAGATCGGGGCCAAGCTGCCCAAGGGCGCCCTGCTGGTGGGCCCGCCGGGCACCGGCAAGACCCTGCTGGCCAAGGCCGTGGCCGGCGAGGCGGGTGTCCCCTTCTTCTCCATCAGCGGCTCCGACTTTGTGGAGATGTTCGTGGGCATGGGCGCCGCCCGGGTCCGCGACCTGTTCAAGGAGGCCAGCAAGATGGCCCCCTGCATCATCTTCATCGACGAGATCGACACCATCGGCAAGTCCCGTGACAACCGCCTGGGCGGCAACGACGAGCGGGAGCAGACCCTGAACCAGCTGCTGGCCGAGCTGGACGGCTTTGACCCGGGCAAGGGCGTCATCGTCCTGGGGGCCACCAACCGGCCCGAGGTGCTGGACAAGGCCCTGCTGCGCCCCGGCCGCTTCGACCGGCGCATCACCATCGATCGGCCCAACCTGGCCGGCCGTCTGGCCACCCTCCAGGTGCACACCCGGAAGATCAAACTGGCCGAGGACGTGGACCTGAACAAGATCGCCCTGGCCACCGCTGGGTGCGTGGGGGCCGACCTGGCCAACCTGGTGAACGAGGCCGCCCTGCGGGCCGTCCGCCACGGGCGGCGGCTGGTGACCCAGGAGGACCTGCTGGCCTCCTTCGAGTTTGTCATCGCCGGCAGCGAGAAGAAGAACTCCGTCCTCACCGAGTTTGAGAAGAAGCTGGTGGCCTATCATGAGGTGGGCCACGCCATGGTGGCCTATAAGCAGAAAAACGCCGAGCCGGTACAGAAGATCACCATTGTCCCCCACACCGAGGGCTCCCTGGGCTACACCCTGCTGATGCCCGAGGAGGACAAGACCAACCTGCGCACCAAGGAGGAGCTCATGGCCAAGATCGCCGTGTCCATGGGCGGCCGGGCCGCAGAGGAAGTGGTGCTGAACACCATGACCAACGGGGCCTCCCAGGACCTGCAGGAGGCCACCAACATCGCCCGGAACATGGTGGCCATGTTCGGCATGAGCGACGAGATCGGCATGATGGCCCTGGGCTCCGTTCGGAACCAGTACCTGGACGGGGGCTACGGCCTGGACTGCGCCCAGGACACCGCCGCCCTTATGGACAAGGAGGTCAAGCGCATCCTCACCCAGTGCTATCAGGACGCCGTGTCCATCATCCGGGACAACCTGGAGGATATGGACAAGGTGGTGGCCTACCTCCTGGAGAAGGAGACCATCACCGGCGGCGAGATGGTGGCCATCATTCAGGGCCGGGACCCCGCCCTGGTGGAGGACGCCTACGCCTCCACCCGCCCGTCGGAGAAAAAGAAGCCCCTGCCCGGGGACATCGAGCCCCCCGCCAAGAACATCCACATGATCAGTGAGGAGATCAAGCCCCCCATCCCGCTGGAGGAGGCCGGCCAGCCGGATGGCCAGGAGGAGACTCCCCCCCAGCCCGGCGGCGAGCCGGCCCAGGACGAGGCGGACCCCTCCCAGGAGGCGGACCCCTCAAGCGGAGAGGACGCGCCCCAGGAGGACACAGACAAATAAAGCACGCGGGGCCGTGGAGCGGCAAAGCTCCACGGCCCCGTTGTTTTTTGCTTCTGCCTGTCAGCAGACAGCGAGGACCGCGGAGTTGATCCGCGGTCCCCGCTGCTGCCTCTTATCATT
>CASEKM010000003.1 GCA_949288405.1 uncultured bacterium
CCGCAGTGGACCATGTGCCCGATGCACTCATTGATTAAAAAGAGGTGTGCAAGAATAATGGATCGATATTATTGTTACAACTGCTTCCAGGAGCGGGACGGCCTGTCCGGCCCCTGCCCCTACTGCGGCTTCGACCTGACGGAGAACGAGAAGAAGTACCCGGTGGCCCTGCGGGCGGGGACCGTGCTGAACGACCGCTACATCGTGGGCCGGGTGCTGGGGCAGGGCGGCTTCGGCATCACCTATCTGGCCTGGGACACCCAGCTGGAGGCTAAGGTGGCCATCAAGGAGTTCATGCCCGGGGAGCTGGCCACCCGTGTGGAGGGCACCACCGTCTCCGTCCTCTCCGCCGACCGTTCCGAGGATTTTACGTACGGCTCTGAGCGGTTCCAGGAGGAGGCCCGGACCCTGGCCAAGTTCATCGGCAACCCCAACATTGCGGCGGTGACCAGCTACTTTGACGAGAACGACACCTCGTACTTCGTCATGGACTACATCGAGGGCATCTCCTTTAAAACCTACATCGCCAACCACGGCGGAAAGGTGAGCGTGGAGGACACCCTGAACGTGATGATCCCGGTGCTCCGGGCTTTGACTGCGGTTCATCAAGAGGGCTTCATCCACCGGGACGTGACCCCGGACAACATCTACATCACCAAGGACGGCATGGTAAAGCTGCTGGACTTCGGCTCGGCCCGGTACTCCATCGGGGACAAGTCCAAGAGTTTGGACGTCATCCTGAAAGTGGGTTACGCCCCCAAGGAGCAGTACATCCGGAGAAGCCGTCAGGGCCCTTACACCGACGTCTACTCCTGCGCCGCCTGCTTCTATGCGGCGCTGACCGGCTTCCTGCCCCCGGAGGCGCTGGAGCGGCTGGACCACGACGAGCTGGTCCCAGTTTCCCAGTGCGGGGTGGACATCCCGGAGTACCTGGACAAGGCCATCCTGAAGGGCCTGGCGGTCCAGCCGGAGGACCGCTTCCAGAGCGCGGAGGAATTTCTGAACGCCATCGAGTCCCAGCAGGTGGTGGAGGTGCCACAGGCGGGGAGCGCCCAGCCCGCGGCTCCGGCAAAGAAAAAGCCCTCCCCTGCTCTGATCGGCGGCGTGGCCGCGGCGGTGATCGCGGTGGTCGTCGGCGTGGGGGTGCTGGGCGGAGGCGAAAGCCCGGTGGCGGAGGCGCTGGCCCCTACCATCACCGTCGCCGGACAGCAGGTGTCTGCGGCGGATAATTTCCTGGAGCTGGTGGACGGTACGCTCACCGATGCGGATATTGCCGCCATGAAACAGATGGGAAATCTCCAGCGCATCTATCTGGAGGGCGTGTCCATTGAGACAGACGGACTGGATTGGGTGGCCGAGTTTCCGAAGCTGACCGAGTTCAGCTGCGAAGGGTATCTGACGGATGAACTGGACTTGACGCCCTTTGCCGGGCTGACGGAGCTGACCCGGCTGAGCTTCTATCAAAACAACAACACCGGAGCGCCGGTCAGCGATTTGTCCCCCTTGGCCGGGCTGACCAAGATGAAACGGCTCGACCTGTGCATCGATTTTGATGTAAAGGATCTGGCCCCACTATCGGGGATGACTCAGTTGGAAGAACTGCAGCTCTATGGCACCAGCAATAACAACAATAACTCCGGGCTGACGGACCTCAGCGCACTGTCTGGAATGACGCGTCTGACCAGCCTGCGGATCGATCTGGGCGCTGTGGAGGACTTCTCTCCGCTGTCTGGTATGACACAGCTTCAGGAGCTGAGGATGTACGGGAACTTTATTACGGATGACCTGTCCTTCCTTCGGGGGCTGACAGAGCTGCGTACACTCAACATGGTCAGCAGCAATGGCAGCGAGGGGGCGCCTGTACAGGAGGACCTGACCGATCTGTCCGGCCTGACCAAACTCACAGACCTTCAGCTGGATGCACCAGTGGCGGATCTCCACGGTTTGGAGCCTCTGGTGAATCTGCGTGCCCTGCAGATGTACGGGTCCAACTCCACGTATACCGATGTGGACGCCCTGGCTGGGCTGACAGAATTGACCTCCCTGTATCTGCCCTACCGCGTCTACAACGATTCGAACCCCCTGCCGCCCATCAATCTGGACGGGCTGGCCAATCTCACCAAGCTTCAGTCCCTGGAGATCAGCGATGGGGTGGAGAGCCTGGAGCCCCTGCGAAACCTTACAGAACTGCGGGATCTGCGAATCCGGGCAAACAACAGCGAAGACGGTGAGCTCTCTCTTGTGCCTCTGTCTGGCCTGACCAAGCTGAACAGCCTGGATATCTCGGCCGACCTGGCGGGGGGCGATTTGTCCGCTCTATCCAGTCTGACTGAGCTGCGCTCCCTGAGCATCTCACATTACGATCGAAACTATGACCGCTATGAGAACCGAGTGCTCATTCAGGATCTGTCCCCCTTGGCGGAGCTGGCCCATCTGAATAGCCTGACCATCTACGGAACAGCGGAGGGGATCGACACCTCCCCCGTGGCCCATATCCCGGATTTGAACATATCAGAATAAGGAGGAATTCTTATGGCCCAAATCGAATGCGGCCGGGGCCACCTGTACGACCCGGACAAGTACCCCACCTGCCCCTACTGCAACACCAACCAGCAGATCACCGTGGCGGCCGCGGGCCGCACCGCCCCCATCCGGGTGACCGACAGCCACCGGACGGCCCCGGTGCCGGTGACCGCCCCCCAGCGCACCGCCCCCCTCTCCGGGGTGTCCGTCACCGCCCCTCAGAAGACCGCCCCCCTGTCCGGCATCTCGGTGACCGCCCCCTCCAAGACCATGCCCCCCAGGGGCTACAGCCCCAACGGCGTCCCCCTCCAGCCGGAAGCCCCCTCCCCCGCCTTCCCCCACGGGGCCAGCGTCACCGGCGCGGGCAAAACCTTGGGCATGATGCAGGAGAAGATGGGCTTCGACCCGGTGGTGGGCTGGCTGGTGTGCACCGAGGGCCCCAGCCGGGGCAAGAGCTACACCATCCGGGGGGGCATCAACTCCATCGGCCGCAGCGAGCGCATGGACATCACCATCACCGGCGACCGGACCATCTCGGCGGAGAACCACGCCAAGGTGAGCTACAGCGACAAGAACAACCGCTTCAACCTGCTGCCCGGAGACGGGCGGAACATCGTCTACCTCAACGGGGAGGAGGTCTTCTCCCCCATGCCCCTGCAGGCCTATGACCAGATCGACTTCGGCACCACCAAGCTGCTGTTCATCCCCCTGTGCGGCGAGCGCTTTACCTGGGCGCCGGAGCCCGAGGAGGACGGCCATGGGGATCTTTGACCGGCTGTTCCGCCGCGCCGCTCCGGCGGAGACGCCCCCGCCCCCCGCGCCGCCGTCTGATCCTCCAGAAGAGCCCCGGGACCTGCGCTTTCAGGCCGCCAATCTCCAGGGGATCGGCCGCCGGGAGCGGCAGGAGGACTCCTTCGCCCTGCTCAACACCTCCGACCCGGAGGCGCTGGCCCAGTCCGGCCTGTTTGCCGTGGTGTGCGACGGAATGGGCGGGATGGAGGACGGCAAGGAGATCAGCGAGGGGGCGGTGGACAGCTTCCTCCAGCTCTTTCAGGCCCTCAACGACGAGGGGGATATCCCCCGCCAGCTGCGGGAGGGGACCCACGCCCTCAGCGACGGCCTGTTTCAGCGCTTCGGCGGGCGCAGCGGCACCACCGCCGTAGCCGTGCGGATCTTTCAAAACACCCTCCACTGGCTCAGCGTGGGGGACAGCGCCATTTTCCTGCTGCGAAATGGGGGGGTGTTCCAGCTCAACCAGGAGCAGACCTATCTGAATGTGCTCTACCAGGAGGAGCTGGAACAGACCGTCATCCGCCGGGAGCGGGCGGAGGGCCACGAGGACGCCCGGCGGCTCACCGCCTTTGTGGGGATGGACTGTCTGGAGGAGGTGGACCAGAGCCTGCACCCCCTTCCGCTCCAGAGGGGAGACGCCATCCTCCTGTGCTCCGACGGCATCAGCGGCATCCTGTCCCCGGCGGAGCTGCTGGAGGCCATGTCCCTCCCCCCCGGCGAGGGGTGCGCCCTGCTGGAGACTATGGTACTGGAGAAGGACCTGCCGGAGCAGGACAACTACACCGGGGTCCTGATCGCCTGTCGGTGAGGGCTTTTCCCGCCCCGGGCGCAGCGCATACCACTATTCTGGATATCTGGATATAAAGGAGAAATTGCTATGAAATGGACCAAGAAAGTCCCCGCGCTCCTTCTGTCGGCCCTGATGGTGGGAGCCGCCGTCCTTCCCGCCTCCGCCGCCTTTCAGCAGGGGGTGCTGGACGGCATCGTCCTGATCCGCTCCGGCGCGCCCGACGCGGACGGGACCATGACCTACTGGCGGGGAACCGGCTTCTTTGTAGGCGAAGAGGGCCAGGACCCGGAGTACATCGTCACCAACTGCCATGTGGTGGAGGAGTTCATCCTGACCGGCAAGTCCCTGGGGGGCGGCGAGCTCCACGTCCTGTACGACCAGGATGACCAGGAGGAGGCCTACCTGGTGGACTATGACGCGGAGAAGGATCTGGCTGTGCTGAAGCTGGCCGAGCCCACCGACAAGCGCTCCCCCCTGTCCATGCGGGAGGCGGAGGACGGTATGCTGGGGGACGAGGTGTACGCCGTGGGCTACCCCCTGGCTGCGGACGCCACCGTTCAGGCGGTGAACTCCTTCAGCAAGGACGACGCCACCGTCACCACTGGCAGCATCAGCCGCCTGCTCACCGAGAGCGGCACCGGCCGGGAGCTGATCCAGACTGACGCGGCCCTCAGCGGCGGCAACTCCGGTGGCCCCCTCACCGATGGCGCCGGCGCCGTCCTGGGGGTGAACACCTACGGCTCCGACCTGGATCAGAACCTGTTCTACGCCGTGAGCGTGAGCGAGCTTCTGCCCATTCTGGAGCGGAACAACATCCCCTACACCATGGCCCCGGCCGCCGGCGGCGGAAACACGGCGGTCTATGCGGCCATAGGGGCGGCCGCCGTGGTGGTGGTCGTCGCCGCCGTGGTGGTGCTGGGCCGGAGGAAAAAAGGCGGCGCTCCCAGCCAGCCGGCCGCCGCCCAGCCGGAGACCGCCGGCGAGCTCCAGCCGGTGCTGCGCTCTCTGGCCAGCCAGCACAGCGGCATGGTGGTCGCTCTCCACCATCAGCCGGTCCAGGTGGGCCGGGACCGGGCCACCTGCCGCCTGGTCTATCAGGACGGCACCCCCGGCGTCAGCTCCCGCCACTGCCAGATCGCCTTTGACGAGCAGGCGGGGCAGTTCCTGGTCACCGACCTGAACTCCACCTACGGCACCTTCCTGGCGGACGGCCAGCGTCTGGCCCCCAACACCCCGGTAAAGCTGCCGCCCAAGAGTTCTATCTACCTGGGCGAGGTGGCCAATACCATCTACCTGGAATTGGGGTAAGGACATGAAGCTTTCCGTCTATTCCTATACCAACCAGGGGGGGCGGGCGCACAACGAGGACAGCCTCCGCTGGAACTGCGACGGAGCCCGGGGCGTCTTTGCCCTGGCGGACGGTCTGGGGGGCCACGCGTGCGGCCAGGTGGCCTCCCGGCTGGCAGTGGACGCGCTCTGCCCGGAGGCGTTGGACCCGCTTCCCGGCAAGGAGGAGCTGCTGGAGCGGTTTCAGGCGGCCAATACCCGCATCCTGGAACAGCAGGCCCAGCCGGGGCAGGAGGACATGCGGACCACCGCCGTGGCCTTGAGCCTGGGGGAGTCCGGGGCCGCCTGGGCCCACATCGGGGACAGCCGGCTGTACCGCTTCTCCGGCGGGGCCCTGTCCTGCCTGACCCGGGACCACTCGGTCACCTATATGAAATACCTGGGGGGCGAGATCTCCTATATGGACGTTTACCACGACGACGACCGCTCCAGCCTGCTCCGGGTATTGGGGCGGGCCCCCTGCCACCCCGAGGGGGGAGAGGGGCCTGTCCAGGCGGGGGACGCCTTTCTGCTGTGCTCCGACGGGTTCTGGGAGTTCGTATACAACGAGGAGATGCTGGTGGACTGGCTGAAGTCCAGCTCCCCGGAGCAGTGGGCCCGGCGGATGCTCCTCCGGCACATCCGGCGCACCCCGCCGGGAAACGACAACTTCTCCCTGATCACCATCTTTGCGGAGGGATCCCTATGAGACGCATTTTGTCTGCTCTGCTCGCGGCGCTGCTGCTCCCGGCCTTCTGTACCGGGGCCCTGGCCGCCCCCCAGATCCAAATCGTGCGCGCCTTTGAGGACAGCGGCACCCTGTACACCTATGTGGACATGGCCGGTCTGGAGCAGCCGGTCACCAAGGCCGAGGCCACCCTGGACGGGCAGATCTGTCAGGCCGCCGGCCGCCTGGAGACGGTGCGGCAGGCGGGCTCCCCGGTTTCCTATCTGCTTCTGGTGGACGCATCTACCTCCATGCCCGATTTTCAGGCGGACGTCCTGTCCTTCGCGGAGGAGCTGGTCCGCCACAGCGGCGAGAACACCCGTTTCTCCCTGGCCACCTTTGGGGACGGGCTCCAGATCTCGGCGGAGGACGTGTCCCCGGAGGAGCTGACGGAGCTGCTGGCCGGGCTGGAGTATGTGGAGCCCATCACCCAGCTCCACAGCGCCATCGACCAGGCCCTGGACCACCTGGAGGCCATCCCCCGGGAGGGGAACGAGCTGCGCAGCCTGGTGGTCCTCACCGACGCGGTGGAGTACGACCCCCAGGGTGGCGTCCCCTACGACGACCTTTTGGCGCGGATCGAACAGTCGGATGTGATGCTCCACGCCGTGGGCTTTGGAGACGACGAGGCGTCTCTGGAGCGCCTGGGCCGGCTGGTGGCGGCCTCCGACGGCCAGGAGTACCTGGTGGGCGAGGCCCTCTCCCCTGTCCAGGCTGCGGATTCCCTGGCAGAGGAGACGGGAGCGCTGTACGTGGTGGGCTTCGACCTGTCCGGTCTCTCCACCGCCGGCGGTGAGGAGACCTTCTCCCTGGTCTTCTCCTCCGGGGCCGAGCTGCTGGGGCGGTCGGAGAGCTCCGTCCTTCTTCCCGCCGCCCAGAGCGGGGAGGAGATCCCAGGGGACAGGACGCCTGTGCCCGCACCCCCCGCATCCTCCGGCGGGACTGCCCCGGTGGAGCAGCCGGATCAGGCCGAGGCTTCCGGCGCGCCGCTCTCCCCCCTTCTGGTGGGCGGCGGGGCCGCTGTCCTGGCGCTGATCCTGGCGGCGGCCTTCCTCCTCGCCCGCAGGAAAAAGGCCCCGGGGCCTGGGAGCACCCCGGAGCCCCAGAGCTGTCCGTCCCCCCAAGCCGTCTCCGCCCCCGGCGGGATCTTCCTGCGCCTGGAAGTGCTGGAGGGAGCACTGACCGCCGGACAGACGGAATTGATCCTGGCGGGGGAGCTGCTGGTGGGGCGGGACCCCTCCTGCGGCATCGCCTTTGACGATGGGGCCCTCGCGCCCCGGCACAGCCGCATTTTCCTCTCCCCCGAGGGGGCGGTGTCGCTGGAAGACCTGGCGCCGGGACAGGCAACCCGGGTCAATGGGGTCCCCATCCAGGGGACGGCCCGCCTGCGCAGCGGGGATGAGATCGCCCTGGGCCGCACCCGCTTCCGCCTGAAGTTCTAGTCCATTTCCATCCGCAGGCCATTTTCCTGTTCGGTTTTAGCCAAAGCAAGGAGCCCACTTCCCTTTGGGGAGCGGGCTCCTGTTTCCTTTTGCCTGGGGCCGGCGCTTCTGGACGCCTCAGCGCCGATGGACTTGGCGCAGCCGTGGGCATTGGCAGCCTCCACGCTCTGGAATCAGGCCCAATGGGCGCGGGATTGCCCGCAACTGCACGGGCGGCCGCCTTTTAGAGGCGGCCGGGCTCAAACACCCGCGGTTTCCCTTCGGCGAATCCCGCCCGCTCCAGCTCAATGGCGGCAAAAAACGCCTGGGTGAGGGAGATAAAGTACTTGGCGGGCTTGGAGAGGTACCGGTGCCGGTTGGTCAGCAGGGTGATCTCCCGCTTGATGAAGCCGCCGTTCAGAAGCAGGGGGAAGGCGTGCAGGGGCGGCACCCCCGCCGGGCGGTTGCGCAGGTGGTCGCTGAGGATCATCCCCGTGGCGAAGAAGGCGGCGGTGCCCTGGAAGTACAGGGCGCGGAACATCTGGGGATAGGCGGTGGTCAACAGCACGTTGGGGGTAACCCCCGCCTCCTCATAGCAGGACAGGATCACCCGGGACAGGGGGATACCGTCCGAGGGGAGGGCCACCGGCAGGCCCGGAAATTCCGCCAGGGTGATCCCGTCCTTTCCCCCGCTCAGCAGGCGCTCCGCCCGCTCCGGCGCATACTCCCGGAGCATGGGGTCCGACATGCACAGGTACAGCCCGTCGGTGAGCAGATGGGTGGCCTGCAGCTCCGGGTTCTGGGACTGGAACACCCCTACGCAGAAGTCCATGGCGTTGTCCGCCAGCTGGCGCTCCAGCAGGTAGGAGGGGCGGTCGGACAGGCGGACGCTGACGCCGGGGTAGGTCTTGGAGAAGTCCCGCAGGATCTCCGGGATGAATATGGCCGCCCGGGGGGTGGACACCCCGATGTGCAGCCGCCCGGAGTCCTCGTCGGCCACCGCCTTGAGCACAGAGAGGATGTTGCCCTCGGAGGCCACCGCCTCCTTGGCGTAGGCCAGAAAGAGCTCCCCCTCATAGGTGAGCTGGATCTTGGGCTTGCGCTGAAACAGCTTGCAGCCGCATTTGGACTCCAGCCGGGCGATGTGGCTGCTTAAATTTTGCTGGGAGAGAAACAGCCGGTTGGCCGTCTGGGTGAAATTCAGGTCCTTGGCTGCCTCCGTGAAGTAGTACAGGCTCGTGGTATCCAGAATGACCGCCTCCTTCTGCGCCGGTTCGTCAAAGTGAAAAAATTTGGTCCGGGGCCACAAAAAATTTTTTGTCTCTGACAAAATATTCTGTGTTTCACATTTCGTCCCTCTTTTTGTATCCTAAATATAGCACAAGTGCACAGAAAACGCAAATACTGGAGAGTGATACACGTGAAGATCATGGACTGCACCCTTCGGGACGGGGCCAACGTGGTAGGCAACGGCTTCTCCCCGGAACTGACCAAAATGATGATCGAGGGGCTGCTGAACAGCAACATCCGCATCATCGAGATGGGCAACGCCAAGGGCCTGGGCGCCACCGAGAAGGGCTCCCCCGCCCCCATCAGCGACGCGGCCTATCTGGACCTGATCCACCCCTATCTGGACCAGGCGGAGATCGGCATGTTCCTCAACGCCAAGCGGTTCGAGGCGGACAACGTGGCCATGGCCGCGGACAAGGGCATCTCCTTCCTGCGCCTGGGGGCGGACGCCGGGGACGGCGCCTCCACCTATGAGAAGGCCGCCCTCATCAAGAAGCACGGCATCAAGGTGCGCTACTCCCTGATGAAGGCCTATCTGCTCACCCCCGAGGAGCTGGCCGAGGAGGCCGCCGGCCTGGAGGCCCACGGAGTGGACGAGGTGACCATCATGGACTCCGCCGGCACCATGCACCCCGCCGACGCCGGGCGGTATGTGGAGGCCCTGAAGGCCCGGATCAAGATCCCCGTGGGCTTCCACTGCCACAACAACCTGGGGCTCAGCGCCGCCAACGCCCTGGCCGCGGCGGAGCACGGGGCGGACATCCTGGACTGCGGCCTGCTGGGCATGGCCCGCAGCGCGGGCAACATGCCCACCGAGCTGGCGGTGGCCCTGATGCACCAGCAGGGGAAGGCCCTGGACGTGGACCTGTACAAGCTGCTGCAGTTTGAGGACGAGCAGCTGATCCCCGCCATGGAGAAGGAGGGCTACCACACCCCCCTGAAGCCCAAGGACCTGATCCTGGGGTACAGCGGCGCCCACTCCTCCTTTATGAAGACCTTCAAGGGGGTGGCCCAGGACTGTGGCGTGGACCTGTACCACCTGATCGTGGAGACCTCCAAGATCGACCGCAA
The DNA here is from genome assembly GCA_949288405.1 of uncultured bacterium. Taxonomy (GTDB): domain Bacteria; phylum Bacillota; class Clostridia; order Oscillospirales; family Oscillospiraceae; genus Lawsonibacter. The sequence goes on from CASEKM010000003.1 coordinate 9,941, forward strand.
GTCCCCCACCGAGGCCCTGATGCGCCAGGTGGCCGCCCAGATCAAGGAGGGGAAGTAAGCCATGAAGATCGCATTGGCCGGGCCCTATCCCGCAAAGACCCTGGAGCGCTTCCAGGAGCTCCTCCCCGCCCATGAGATCCTGCCGGTGGCCACCCAGGAGGAGTACGACGCCCTCACCGATGTGGAGTGCGTGATCGTCCGGGTGCTGAAGACGCCGGAGGCCGTGCTGGCCAACAAGCCCAACCTGAAGGCGGTCATCCGCTGGGGCGCCGGGTACGACTCGGTGGACATCCAGGCCGCCGGCAAGCGGGGCATCCTGGTCATCAACACCCCGGGAGTCAACGCCTACGCGGTGGCCGAGCTGGCCCTGGGCATGATGATCGTCCTGAACCGCAAGGCCCTGGGCTACTGGCACAACGTCCAGGAGGGCAACTGGGACCGGGGGGCCTTCACCTCCCTGTCTCTGAACCACAAGACCGTGGGCATCGTGGGCGGCGGCAACATCGGCCGCCGGGTGGCCGCTCTGGTCCAGGCCCTGGGCGCCCAGGTACTCTACTACGACGCCTTCCGCATGGCTCCGGAGCGGGAGCAGGAGCTGCACATGACCTACGTCCCCCTGGACGAGCTGGTGGAGCGGGCCGACCTGATCTCCCTCCACGTGCCCCTGCTGGACAGCACCCGCCACATCATCGGGGCGGAGCAGATCGCCCGCATGAAGCCCACCGCCTGCCTGGTCAACACCGCCCGGGGCGGCCTGGTGGACGACGCCGCCCTGCTCCAGGCCCTCCAGGAGGGCCGGCTGGCCGGGGCTGGGCTGGACTGCGTGGAGGAGGAGGACTCCCCCGCCACCCAGGGCCTTCTGGCCGCCTCCAACGTGCTGGTCACCCCCCACATCGGAGGGTCCACCGCCGACCTGGCCGACGCCATGATCCCCACCATCGCCCAGATCATCCAGACCCTGGCTTCTGGGGAGACCCCGGCCAACGTGGTCAACCGGGAGTATCTGACCGGCGGCCAGTGATCCGGCCGCACCCAAACTGTTGTTGTAAAAGGAGTGACCCACAGTGCAAATCGGAATCGGTATTGTCGCATTTCTTGTCTTCATTGCCTTCGTCATTGTGTGGTATCTGGTCCTCAAGCGCAGCATCGCGGAGGCGATGCTGCTGGGCCTGCTGGTGTGCTGCGCCTTCACCGGCGTGGAGAACATCCCCACCACCTTCGTCACAAGCCTGAAAGACGCCATGACAGAGGACGTAATGGCCGCCATTATGCTCTTCACCATCATGTCCTCCATCATGACCCAGACCGGCATCATCACCCGTCTGGTGAACATCCTCAACGCCATCCTGGGCCGCCTGCGCGGCGGTCCCGCCTACGTGTCCGCCTGCGCCAGCGCCCTGTTCGGCATGGTCTCCGGCGCCAGCAGCGCCAACGCGGCCACCGTGGGCTCCATCACCATCCCCTGGATGCGGGAGTCCGGCTGGTCTAAGGAAGTGGCCGCCACCATGAACACCGGCAACGCCGGCCTGGGCATCTGCATTCCCCCCTCCTCCTCCATGTTCCTGATGCTGGGCCTGCCCGCCATCGCTGGCGTGGTGGAGGCGGGCGACCTGTACTTCGCCCTGCTGTGCGGCGGCCTGTGGACCCTGGTCTACCGGCTGATCCTGGTGCGCTACTACGTCCATAAGTATCACATCCCCCCCATCGACAAGTCCAAGATCGAGCCCTTCGGCGTTGCTCTGAAGCAGGGCGGCTCCTCCCTGTTCATGTTCCTGGGCATTGCCATTCCCCTGCTGGTGATCACCGGCCCGGTGGGCACCCTGCTGGAGGGTCTCGCCTCCTTCGGCGAAGACGGCGTGGACGCCATGAACATCATCATCTGGGTCCCCGTGCTCATCATGCTCATCTGCCTCATCGAGGGCCGCAAGATGCTGCCCAAGACCCTGGACGGCTGGGGCAAGATGCTCCTGGCCTCCGCCAAGCAGTGCTGCAACTGCGGCGCGGTCTCCCTGTTCGCCATGGCCAGCAGCAACGCCCTGAACCAGACCAGCTTCGGCGAGGACATGACCACCATCCTCTCCGCCCTGACCCTGCCCAAGTTCGTGATGATCCTGATCATCGGCTATATGATCGCCCTGGCCGCCGGTCCCATGAACGCCACCTCCACCACCGTGAGCCTGGGCCCCGTGGCCTACTCCGCCATGGTGTCTGTGGGCGTGCCCCCGGTCACCGCCATCGTGGCCTATCTGATCTTTGCCTCCACCGAGGGCGCCTCTCCTCCCATGTCCTCCCCCATCTTTGTGTCCAGCAGTATTGCCGGGCTCAATGACGTGAGCGTCATGTTCAAGCCGCTGATCTTCCACTACTGCATCCCCATCGTCTTTGTGGGCGTCCTGGTCGCCATGGGGATCCTGCCGATCATTGGAGGGTAACGAGATGAAAAAGATTTTGAATGCTTTGTTCCTCTTCTGTCTGTGCGCCGCCCTGCTCCTGGCTCTGGGCTATGTGGTCCTCCAGGCGGCCGCGGTGGTGACCACCAACGGCGCCCTGTCCCTCTGGGCCTCTGACAACCTGGAGGCGCCAGTGTGCATCATGTGCTCCCTCACCGCCGTGGTGGCCTTCCTGATGAGCTACGCCTTCCGCTGGAAGTCCGGCGACTGACCGCCGCTCTATCTACGCCCCGGCCCGGGGCCCCCATCAGCCCGGGGCCGGGATGCTTCCCAACAGACCTCCTACCCATATCGCTCAGTCCGATCAAAATGCAGGAAGGGCAGCTCCCGTTGGAGCTGTCCTTCCTGCATTTGCGTCCGCCGCAGCCGCCGGACCGGGCACAGGACCAATGTCATTTAGTTAGTTTATTGGCCCCCTTATGAAAGCCCCCCCTATCAGGGGGAGTTGCGACGCAGGGGCAAAGGGAGGAGGGGGCTCCCGGCGAAACCGGGTGGGGGATTCCGTTGACCAGGACGTCTTCGTTTGACAGAATCCCTCCACCCCCTTCGGCGGTCTCCCCATCCCGTTTGTCCCGTTGGGACATTTCCCCTTAATAAGGGGAATCGGCCCTCCCTTTCACAGGGGAGGCTTTTGTACAGAGCCCTTAACTGAACAACACTGGTCCCGGGCCCCCTCCTGCACCCGGGAACTCGGAAGGCCGCGCCCCATCCTACTCCGCCTGCCCTTCCCGCGCCCCTCCATGCGCCGCGAGGGCGGCCTGTGTGCAGCGGCGTCGGGGCAGGCAAAAGAACAAAGGCTGGACCGCTCCAGAGGGAACGGTCCAGCCAGTTTTTTTATGGGTCGTATTGCTCAGGCCCGCAAGCCGGTCAGGGTCACGCCCCGAACCAGTGCATGGGCACCTCTACCAGAGGCGGGAAGATGGCCAATGCGAAGCACAGCAGGGTCTGCACAATGAAGTAGGGCATGGTGGGCGGGATGATCTTGTCCATCTTTACGTTGCCGGCGGCGCAGGCCACGTTCAGCACGGGGCCCACAGGGGGAGAGGTCAGGCCCAGCACGTTCATCAGCACGAAGCACACGCCGAAGTAGATGGGATCGATGCCGGCCGCCTCTACCAGGGGCAGCATGATGGGGGTCAGGATCAGGATGCTGGGGGTCACGTCCATGGCCAGGCCCACCACAACCACGATGAGCATGAGGACGATCATCAGCAGGGTGGGATTCTCCACCAGGCCTTCCAGGCCGCCGGTGAGGATCTGGGGGATGCGGGAGATGGTCATGTAGTAGGCCGCCACGTTGGCCGCAGCCGCCAGGAACATAACCACGGCGGAGGTCTTGGCAGCGCCCACGAACACCTTGCCCAGGTTCTTGATCTTCAGCTCACGGTAGACCACCAGGCCCACAACCAGAGCGTACACGCAGGCGATGACGCCGGCCTCGGTGGCGGTGAAGCGGCCGGAGTGCAGGCCCACCAGGATGATGACGGGCAGGAGCAGGGCCCAGATGCCGCCGCCGAAGATCTTCAGGGCCTCCTTGGGGGTAGGAGCCACGAAGTTCTCGGTGGTGGGCACCACGCCGGGCTTGCGGGTCTTAAAGAACCACACCGCGCAGCCGATGATGGTCAGATACACGGCGGGGGCGATGCCGGCCATGAACATGGAGTTGATGGACACACCGGCGGACACGCCGTAGACGATCATGGGCACGGAGGGGGGCATGATGGGGGCCACCAGGTTGGCGCTGGCCACCAGGGCGGCAGACTCCTCCCGGTTGTAGCCGGAGCGGACCATCATGGGGATCAGCATGGCGCCCAGAGCCGCGCAGGCGGCCACGGCGGAGCCCACCAGGGCGGCGAACATCAGGCAGGCGAACACGGTCACGTAGCCCAGACCGCCCCGGACCCGGCCCAGGAAAATGTTACAGAAGGCGATGATGCGCTTGGTCAGGCCGCCCTGGTTCATGATCTCGCCGGCGAGAATGAAGAAGGGCAGGGCCATCATGGTCACCGAGTCAGAGCCCTGCATCAGGGTACGGGCAATGATGGTGGGGTTGGCGGCGCCGCCGCCCATGGCCATGGCCGTACAGACGGCGCACAGGAGCAGGGACATTGCGATGGGCAGGCCGATGGCAATACCGGCCAGCATGGAGATGATAAAGACGCCAATAATCACTGGAGGCCGCCTCCTTCCGCTGCAGTGGGATCGTCAGAGTTGCCGTGGCTGGCGAACAGCTCCATGACCGGCTCCTTCTTGACAAACAGACGATACAGATTCACGATGGAAATGATGATGACCGCCACGCCCAGCAGGCCGCCGGCGAAGTGGACAAAGAAGATGGGGAAGTGGGTGGCTACCCAGAAGTCGTTGCGGTTGTTCCAGGCGTTGGTGAAGGAGCCGTTGGCCAGGGTGGCCATCAGCCAGATGATCAGGGCCTGGATGATCACATACAGCACCTTCTGGCCCGCCTCAGGCAGCTTGCAGATCAGGGTGTCGATCATCAGGTGCTGGTTCTCCCGGGCGGCGATGATGGAGCCCAGGTAGATCAGATAAATGAAGCAGATGCGGGAGATCTCCTCCGTCTGAGCGAAGCCAATGCTGAACTGACGCAGCACCACGTTCAGGAAGGTGAAGAAGATCATCACACCCAGGAAAATAGCGATCAGGATCTCGACGGCGTGAAACAGCTTGTCCACCGCGCCGCCCAGACCGCCGGATTTACGATTGCTGTCGGACATAAATGGACCTCCTTCTGCGTGATATGGGGCCGCGCCCCGTTGCCCGGGGCGCGGTCGCATGCAGAGAATTCAGAATTCCGGGGCCGCGCCCGCCCCCGCCTTAGGTACGAGGCGGGAACGGGAAACGCGGACCGCGGGGGGGAAAGCGGGGATTACTGGACGGCGTCGATCTTGGCGATCAGGTCGGGAGCCCAGTCGGCGTTCTCCTCCAGCAGGGTGTCGATGGTGGGCTGGATCTTCTCGATCATCTTGGTGCGCTCCTCGTCGGTGAGCTGGGTCACGGTGACGCCGGCCTCCTCGATGGTGGCGCGGTCCTCGTCGATGGAGGCGATGTACTCATCCCAAGCCTGGACAGCGGCGGCCTTGGCGGCGTCGCGCACGATGGTCTGCTGCTCCTCGGTCAGACGGTCCATGGTGCCCTTGTTGGCGATGATCTCCAGGGTGGCGATGATGTGGTTGGTCTCATAGAGGTAGCTCTGGACCTCCTGGAAGCTCTGGTCCACGATGGTGACCATGCCGTTGTCCTGGCCGTCCACGGTGCCGGTCTCCAGGGCGGTGAACAGCTCACCCAGGCCGATGACCTGAGCGGAGGCGCCCAGATCCTCCACGATGCCGATGTGGATGGGGTTGTTGGGCATACGGAACTTCTGGCCGGCGAAGTCATCCACGCAGGTCAGAGGCTTGGCGGAGGAGAAGGTGCGGGCGGAGTTGGGGCCCCAGGAGAGCATCTCCACCTCGGGGAAGAACTCGTTGAAGGCGGCGGTCACCTCGTCGGCCACCTCGCCGGTCCACACGGCCTTGGCGTGGTCCAGGTCACGGTACAGGAAGGGCCAGTCGGAGATGAGCATCATGGGGAACTCCTGGTTCATGGGAGTGCCAACCACGGCGAAGTCCACGGAGCCGTCGCGGACGCTCTGCCACAGGTTGCCCTCGTCGCCCAGCAGGCCGTCGTGATAGACCTCCACGGTGATGGCGCCGCCGGACTGCTCCTCGATCTGGGGCTTGAAGACCTCATCCAGGGCAGCGGCCATGGGGTGGCTGGAGCCCCAGTTGTCGCCGATGCGCAGGGTGACGGAATCGCCGCTGCCGCCCTCACCGGAGCTGCCGCAGCCGGCGGCCACAGTGGCGATCATGCCGGCGGCCAGAAGTACGGAAAGCATTTTCTTCATTTTCATTGTTGCATCCTCCTAATCCTTTGCGTTTCTCACAAGTCGCGTGTTTTCTTTAACGGCGCGTACCCGCCGCTAAATTCTCAGATACGGGAGCCTTACTCCTCGTCGAAGACGATGACCATCTTCTTCATGTCCTTGGGGGGGTGGATGATGTTCTCAAAGACCTGGCCCACCTGGCTGAAGGGGATGTAGTGGCTCACCATGCCGTCCAGCTGGAACTTGTGCTGGGCGAACTTCTCGATGGTGGGCTGGAACTGGTTGCAGGACATGCGGGTGCCGATGATGGACAGCTCCCGGGTGTTGATCATGGCCTGGGTGATGCCCTCCTGGGCGGTGCAGAAGCCCATGGGCACGATGGTGGCCCCGTTGGCGGGGATGCCCATCTCCAGCACGGCGGTGAGGGAGCCGGGGTAGCAGGCGGAGTCGAAGATGGCGTCCACGCCGGCGCCGTCGGTGAACTCCTGGACGGCCTCCTTCAGGTTCTTCTCCTTGGTGTTGACGATGGCGTCGGCCCCATAGCGCTGGGCGCGGGCCAGGCAGTCCTCGTTGATGTCGGCGCAGATCACCCGGCAGCCCTTTTCCTTCAGAGTCTGGAGGATGACGGCGCCGATGGTGCCGCTGCCCAGGACCAGCACGGACTCGCCACCCTTAATGCCGGCGCGGGTGGTGCAGTGGCCGCCGATGGCGAAGGGCTCGATGAGGGCCGCGTCCTTAAAGGGCATGTCCTCGGGCAGGAGGAACACCTCGTGCTCGGGCACGGCGAAGTATTCCCGCCAGCCGCCGTCGATGGCGGAGCCCCGGGCCTTCACGGTGCGGCACACGTTGCGCCGGCCGGCCTTGCACTGGGGGCACTCGCCGCAGGCCACCACCAGGTCCACCACCACGTGGTCGCCCACCTTCACGTTCTTCACGTCCTTGCCCACTTCCACGATGACGCCGGCGTTCTCATGGCCGGGGACCCGGGGGAAGACGGCGTTGGGGTTCTCGCCCAGGAACTGATGGACGTCGGAGCCGCACACGCCGGCCGCCTTCATCTGGATGAGGACCTCACCGTCGCCGGGATGGGGCACCGGGACCTCCCGGACCTCATACTGCTTGGGACCGGTGATGACGACTTCTTTCATAGTCTCCTTCATTGCTTCATACCACCTTTACATGCACAAATTTTCGGGCTGGGCGGTGCGGGCAGAGCGCTCCGGGAGCCTGCTTCCGGCCTGGAGCGACGCTCCAGTCTCCCGTTGGGCTCATGCCCGCCCGTGTTTTCTGTCTTTATTCTACAATACTTGTATACTAGAAAACAAGACTTATTTATTAACAAATCTTTACACCGATTTTTATACAAATCTTAAAATTTCCAGGGCAAAACGGCGTCCCCCCGCTCGTTCTGAGCGGGGGGACGCCGTCTGGTCCTCCATATTTGCCGGAGGGCTTCCGCCCTTCGGACCGCTATTTAAAGTACTGGGGATAGGCCGCCCGGATCTCCGCCGCGTCGATCTTATAGCGGTTCAGGTGCTTCTCCATCAGGTCTCTCGCCCCCTGGGCGTCCCGCTCCTCAATGCAGCGGATCAGATTTTCGTGGTCCTCCACGATCTTCTGGTTCTTCACCGTGGCCAGGGCCATGCTCCGCACCCGGTCGAAGTGGATGGAGATGCTCTGGAGCAGGGTATAGATCTGGGACTTCCGGGCGATGTCAAACAGGATGCCGTGGAACTCGTTGTCCAGCTTCAGCAGGTTTTCGGGGTAGTAGCTGTTCAGATAGAATTTTTGCAGCTGCAGGTTGTCCCGCAGGCGCTGGATGTCCTGGGGGGCGGCCATCTCACAGTCCAGCTGCACCACCGCGCACCCCATTACGCTGCGCATGAACTTGGCCTCCTCCACCAGCTCGTGGTCGATGAGGGAGACCACGCTTTTGCGCTGGGGGTAGATCTCGATGATCTTGACCTTGGACAGCTCGATCAGGGCCTCCCGCACCGGGGTGCGGGATAAATTCATCTCGGCGGCCAGCTCATTCTCGCTGATCTGGCTGCCTGGCTCCAGCCTCAGTGTAATGATATTGTCCTTGATGGTGCGCAGGGCGTAGTCCCGCCCGGTCTCCCTGGGGAGACGTTCCAAAACTTGCATCGCAGGGCCTCCAATAGTTTGTCCTATTTAAAATCCCGCCCTCCGGCGGGGATTATGAATCTAGTATACCAGTAAGCCCTAGCCTTTGCAAGACCGTTTGCCAGGTCTTTTGTGAGAACTTACAGATATGGTATGGGAAGGGAGGAGCTGGAGCGGCCCCACCGTCCTCCGTCCCTTCCCCCGGGCGGTCCCAGCCCCGCCCAGGGGCGGCGGAGGTCCGCCTCTCCCATCTTGCTTACTAGTATACTAGCACAAAAATGGAGCGTTTTTTTGTGGATATCTCTGAAATGTGCTTCTCCCCCTTGCAGAATTTGATTTTAACGGTACAATAGGGGTAGAAGTTCTGCCAGGCTTCTTTTTCTCACTTGTCTTCTAGTATTCAAGTATGGCAATAACACAGGCTTCCGGCATCTCCCACAGATGCACCAATATATCAAACCCACAAAGGAGCGTACGTTTTATGGACAAGGTTCTTCAGCGCGTGTATGAGATCGGCATCATCCCGGTCATCGCCATCGACGACGCGGACAAGGCGGTCCCCCTGGCCCGGGCCCTGGTGAAGGGCGGCCTGCCCGCCGCCGAGGTCACCTTCCGCACCGCCGCCGGCGAGGAGGCCATCCGCCGCATCGCCAGCGAGGTGCCCGAAGTGCTGGTGGGCGCCGGCACGGTGCTCAGCCTGGAGCAGTGCGACCGGGCTCTGGCCGCCGGAGCGAAGTTTATCGTCTCCCCCGGCTACAACGAGATCCTGGTGGCCCACTGCCTGGAAAAGGGCGTGCCCGTCCTGCCCGGCTGCGTCAATGCCTCCGATATGACCCGGGCCTTCAACGCCGGTCTGGAGTATGTGAAGTTCTTCCCCGCAGAGCAGTCCGGCGGGATCAACGGCATCAAGGCCCTGGCCCCCGTCTTCCCCAAGCTGAAGTTCATGCCCACCGGCGGCGTGAACACCAAGAACGTCAACGACTATCTGAACTACGACCGCATCTACGCCTGCGGCGGCACCTGGATGGTGAAGAAGGACCTGATCGAGGGCGAGAAGTGGGACGAGATCACCGCCATCTGCAAGGACGCGGTGAAGACCATGCTGGGCCTGCAGCTGGCCCACGTGGGGGTCAACTGCGCCGACGCCCAGGAGTCCGAGCAGGCCGCCAAGACCTTGTGCGCCCTCTTCGGCTTTGACTACAAGCCGGGCAACTCCTCCAACTTCGCCGGCTCCGCCGTGGAGTTCAACAAGGCCCCCGGCCGGGGTGCCCACGGCCACATCGCCATCGCCGCCAACAACGTGGACCGGGCGGTGTACCACCTGGGCCTCCAGGGGGTCAAGTTCGACGAGTCCAGCCGCAAGACCGACGCCAAGGGCGTCACCAAGGCCATCTACCTCCAGGACGAGGTGTGCGGCTTTGCCATCCACCTGATGAAGAAGTAACCTATTTCGTCTGTTCCAATGGGACCGCCCCGCGCCGGCGGGGCGGCCCGGTTCCCGTTTCACCCAAACATAAATAAGGAGTGCTGTACATGAAAGTCGTTACCTTCGGCGAGCTGATGATCCGGCTCCAGCCCTACAACTATGAGCGCTTTGTCCAGGCCGACCACCTGGAGTTCTCCTTCGGCGGCGGCGAGGCCAACGTGGCCGTCTCCCTGGCCAACTACGGCCTGGACGCCGCCTACGTCACCAAGCTGCCCGCCCACGCCATCGGCCAGGCGGCGGTGAATTCCCTGCGCCGCTACGGCGTGGACACCTCCATGATCGTCCGGGGCGGCGACCGTGTGGGCATCTACTTCAACGAGAAGGGCGCCTCCCAGCGGGGCAGCGTGTGCATCTATGACCGGGCCCACTCCGCCATCCAGGAGGCCCAGCCCGCCGACTTTGACTGGGACAAGATCTTCGAGGGGGTGGACTGGTTCCACTTCACCGGCATCACCCCGGCCCTGGGCCCCAACGTGGTGGAGATCTGCCGCCAGGCCTGCAAGGCCGCTAAGGCCCACGGGGTGAAGATCTCCTGCGACCTGAACTACCGGGGCAAGCTGTGGACCCGCCAGCAGGCCCGGGAGGCCATGACCGACCTGTGTCAGTATGTGGACGTGTGCATCTCCAACGAGGAGGACGCCAAGGACGTGTTCGGCATCGAGGCCGAGGCCACCGACATCTACGCCGGCGAGATCAACCGGGAGGGCTACAAGTCCGTGGCCAAGCAGCTGGCCGACAAGTTCGGCTTTGAGAAGGTGGCCATCACCCTGCGGGAGTCCCACTCCGCCTCCGACAACGGCTGGAGCGCCATGCTCTATGACGTGGCCTCCGACGCGTACTGCTTCTCCAAGAAGTACGAGCTGCGCATCATCGACCGGGTGGGCGGCGGCGACAGCTTCGGCGGCGGCCTGATCTACGCCCTGCTCACCGGCAAGAGCACCCAGGAGGCGGTGGAGTTCGCCGTGGCCGCCTCCGCCCTGAAGCACACCATCGAGGGCGATTACAACATGGTCACCGTGGCCGAGGTGGAGAAGCTGGCCGGCGGCGACGGCTCCGGCCGCATCCAGCGATAATTCTGCAATCTTCCCATATCTATACTCCTGAAACAAGGACCGGTCCCCTGGCGATCGGTCCTTGTTTCACATCCCGTCCCATGTTTCCATCTCAACAAGGAGGGTCGTTTTATGGAGCACTTCAATCCGCTGCTTCGGGGGGCGGTCTCCCCCCAGAAGTTCATCACCATCGGAGAGATCATGCTGCGCCTCACCCCGCCGGACTATGAGAAGATCCGCATGGCCACCAGCTTCCAGGCCAGCTACGGCGGCAGCGAGGCCAACATCGCCCTGGCCCTGGCCAATCTGGGCGTGGACAGCACCTTCTTCAGCGTGGTCCCCAACAACAGCCTGGGCAAGAGCGCGGTGCGCATGCTGCGCAGCAACGACGTGCACTGCACCCCGGTCATCCTCACCACCCCGGAGGAGACCCCCACCCACCGCCTGGGCACCTACTACCTGGAGACCGGCTACGGCATCCGCCCCAGCAAGGTCACCTACGACCGGGCCCACTCCGCCTTTGTGGAGTACGACTACAGCCAGGTGGACCTGGAGGCCCTGCTGGACGGCTTTGACTGGCTCCACCTCAGCGGGATCACCCCCGCCCTGGGCCCCAACTGCGCCAAGCTCACCCTGGACTGCCTGAAGGCCGCCCAAAAGAAGGGGATGACCGTCAGCTTTGACGGCAACTTCCGCTCCGCCCTGTGGACCTGGGAGGAGGCCCGGGACTTCTGCACCCAGTGCCTGCCCTACGTCACCGTCCTGCTGGGCATCGAGCCCTACCACCTGTGGAAGGACGAGGGGGACCACAGCAAGGGGGACTGGAAGGACGGCGTCCCCCTCCAGCCCAGCTACGAGCAGCAGGAGATGATCTTCGACGCCTTTGTGGCGCGCTACCCCAACCTCCAGTGCATCGCCCGCCACGTGCGCTACGCCCACAGCGGCAGCGAGAACAGCCTGAAGGCCTTCATGTGGTACGGCGGCCACACCTTCGAGAGCCGCCTGTTCACCTTCACCATCCTGGACCGGGTGGGGGGCGGCGACGCCTTCGCCAGCGGCCTGATCTACGCCATGATGCACCACTACAAGCCCATGGACATGCTCAACTTCGCCGTGGCCAGCAGCGCCATCAAGCACACCATCCACGGGGACGGCAACATCACCGACGACGCGGAGACCATCCGCCAGAAAATCCGCACCGGCCGGGACATGGGCCTGTGCGCCGCCTTCCTCATGTACCCGGAGACAGTGGACCTGCTGCCTGCCCTGTTTGGCCGGCAGAGGAACGGGTAGCCCTGTCCTCACCAGACCGGCAGATCCGGCCTGTCTGTCCGCCGCACATGGAGAAATTGAGCAGGCCTAGATTTTTTTATCTTCCCCTATTGACAAAGTTTTAACAAAGGTGTATACTGCCTCCCAGATGGTTGTTAAAACCTTAACAAATAACAGCGGACACTCCGCGCAATCTGGAGGTACTCAAGTATGGCTGTCACCAACATCCCCGCCGTGATCGACAACGTAGAAGCTCTGGCCGCCAAAATGGAGGCCATGCGCGCTGCCCAGCGTGTCTTTGCCACCTACACCCAGGAGCAGGTGGACCACATCTTCTTTGAGGCCGCCAAGGCCGCCAATATGCAGCGCATCCCCCTGGCCAAGATGGCCGTGGCGGAGACGGGCATGGGCGTGGTGGAGGACAAGGTGATCAAGAACCACTACGCCGCCGAGTATATCTACAACGCCTATAAGTACATGAAGACCTGCGGCGTCATCGAGGAGGACAAGGCCTACGGCTTCAAGAAGATTGCCGAGCCCGTGGGACTCATC
>CASEKM010000004.1 GCA_949288405.1 uncultured bacterium
TACTGGTTGTACCGGGTGAACTTCAGGGCGCTGAAGTCGGGGAGCCCCGCGATGTGGTGGATGAAGCGCTGGAAGTAGAGCTTCATCTCCAGGGCGCTGTGCCAGTTCTCAAAGGCAAACATGGTCCGCCAGTAGAGCCAGAAGGTGGAGGAGAACACCTCGTCGTCAAATACGTCCTCAATAGTCTTGTCGTACAGATCCTCGTCCGGGGTCATAAAGAGCTTCATGATCTCCATGCAGCCCTTCTGGCTCAGGTTGAATTTCCCGTCGGTGCGGGCGTCCCGGCCCCGGTCCACCGTGGCCCGGCACAGGGAGTAGTTGGGGTCATGCTTGTTGAGCCAGTAGAACTCATCCAGCACCGAGGCCCCCGGCTTCTCCAGGGAGGGGATGGAGCGGAACAGGTCCCACAGACACTCGAAGTGGTCCTCCATCTCCCGGCCGCCCCGCATCACATAGCCCCGGCTGGGGTCGAAAATGCCGTCGCAGGCCCCGCCGGCCACGTCCATGGCCTCCAGAATGTGGATGTGGTCCCCGGGCATCTGCCCATCCCGCACCAGGAAGCAGGCCGCCGCCAAGGCCGCCAGACCGCTGCCCACGATGTAAGCGCTCTTGTTTTCCACCCCCTCCGGCTTCTCCGGCCGGGCGAAGGCCTCATAGTTGCCGTTGGTATAATAGATGCCCTTGCGGTTTTTCTCGTGTTTCCCCAGCTCTGTATTCCGATAGGAGGCCGGGGCGCAGGTTTCAGGCCCGGACTTCTCCGCCGCTTTTTTGCCGCCCGCCCCCTTCTTTGCCAGGACTACCGCCGCGCCCGCTCCAGCTACAGCCGCCGCTGCGGTCAGTGCTCCCAATTTCTTATCCATGTCAGATACCGCCTTTCCGATCCTGCCGCTTCTGCGGGCCGGATTCATTTGATGGCTTGATTTTACTCCCTGCAAAGCATTTCTTCTATTTACAATCCGGGCCCGATGATCAAAAACTAATCATCGGGCCCGGATTGTAAAGCGGCTCTTATTCTGTTTCCGAAAAATTTCGGATGGCGTTGGCGATACTGCCCCGCATGGCGGCGCTGATCTTTCCCGTCAACACCCGGGGATCGTCGGTCATTCCTTGGCGAATCCAGTCCAGCATAACCCCTACAAAACTGTACTTGTAAAATTCCGCGATAAAGGACTTGTCCTCCTCAGAGACGGCCGTCCCCCGGCTCTGCTCTTCCACCACGCCCCGGATCAGGCCGTAGGTCAGCTGGTAGAGGAACCGCTCCATCTGCTCCCGGCTGATACAGCGGTAGGCGTTGAGGATGAAGGGCTTGTTTTCCAGCACCGCCTCAAAGATCTGCAAAAGCCCCTCCTGCCAGGTCTCGTAGGTCTTCTTCCCCTGGAGGGCTTTGGACGCGTCCTCGATGCAGGCCCACTCCACCAGGTCGTAGATGTCCTTGAAGTGGTAGTAGAAGGCCATGCGGCTGATGCCGCAGTCCTCGGTGATCTCGGTGATATCCCGGATGGTGATTTTGTCCAGAGGTTTCTTCAGCAGCATATGCTTCAGGGATTCCTCCAGAGCCTGCTTTGTGGTGTTTGGCATATTACTGCGCCTCCTTTTCGTGCTGCCGGATCACTGCCGCAACGGTCTCCGCTGCAATATGGGAACCCAACTCACTGGGGTGGACGCCGTCGGCGGCATAGAGGTCCTGAGGAACGGACCATTCATAAAACCGCCGGCCCACATCGGCGATCAGGGCGTTATTTTCCTGTGCCGCCTTGTGGTAGGCCTCGGACAGCGTTCAGGCCATCTCGTCGTAGTCCCAGCCCTTGCCCGTCAGCTTGGCTCCGCCCCTCTGATAGGCCCATGTAGCAAACAAAATGGGGACCGCTCCGTTTGCCCGGATCTGCCGGCAAAGCCCCTCCACACTGGAAAAGAAGCTCTTGGGGGCGGTGATGGGGCCGTGGCTCATCTCCTGGAGCACCACATAGTCCCACTTCTCCGTTTGGAGCGCCGCCTGGGTCTGACTGCCCAGCCTGGTGCTGGGGTTCAGCTGTTCCGACAGCCGCGCCCCGCCCCGGGTGTGGTGAATCACCTCCGCCCCGGTCAAGTCAGCAAGCATCTGAGGCATATTGTTGGTAAACGTAAAGCTGTTGCCCAGCATGAGAATGCGCATAGAGTTGCTCCTTACTCGTTTCTTTCACTGCTTCTAACTGCCATTATACATGGCCTCGCCGAGAGGGACAAGGCCGGGAAAATGCAGCCAAGCCTATCAGATTTTGCAACGCAAGATTCAAAGATAAGGCTACGGTCACAAATGGGTGGTCATGACCACATGTTCCAAAAATTGTGCAGTTTGCTTTTTCCTCTTTTCGGAACGAATTGTAGCGGAGACGGACAAGAAACTATATTTACAACGAAAATCTAAAACAAATCCGCAAAAGTGAGTTGACCACATTTGAGACCTTATTTATGCAGAACGCCAAACAAATTATCGCTTAAAAAGTTATGAAAACAGCCTCAAAACATCAGTTTTGAGGCTGTTTTTGGTCCGAATGTAATTATAGGACTTGGAAAAGTTCGGGAATATCAATGGTTTGCGGGCCGTCAACAAGAGGTTTTATCTCCCCTACTATCTAAGGTTTATTTCAAAACAAATAGAATCTACTCCACTTGCTGTGCGCGTGTAACGCTTATAATTTGTTTCAACTGGTTCAAACACATCCTGAGGATTCCGCTTGTATATAGTGTTTGCAATATCTTTAGCGAAATCTATCTTTGAACCAGTTGCTAACACGTAGATGGTGTTTACACTTCGATCCTTAATTACGCTTTCAGCATCTTTAACAGGCTTATCTATGCCGTCGGCCCAATCCGAAATAGCCAGAACTATCCTTACCCTTATCTCACTTTCACAGAAAGCTAAGGGGACAAGTTCTCCAGGGGCGCGAGCTACGATTTGATAAACGAAATCCATAAGATGAACTATAACATTCATGTTCTCGAGTGATGGGATAGAAGGATAAATTTTATTTGCGTACTTATCAATTTCATTCAAAAGAACCGGCAAGAAGAGGCCATCGGTATCGACTCTGCGAAGTTTCTCAAAGACCGCTACGAAAGTTCGGTCTTGTTTTAATAGTTCAGGTATGTATTCTCGATTAAAATAATCAAAAATATTATGTCCTGCATATTGCACCAATTTTTGCGTAATGATCATATCCGATGATTTACTTACACTTAAAGGCATATATAATTTTGCTTTTTGCGCAAGGCCTTTTTCACAGTAATCGTGTAAAATGCCAATAACCTGTTGAGCCTCATCTTTATATGAATGAACATATATAACAACTTGATTATTGTCGAAAAAAGAGTCAGGTGTTTCGCTTTCCGTAACCCATTCAACTCTCAGGTCATAGGGCAAAAATTTTTTCATAAGCGGAGGCGCTGATTCAGTAAATTTAGTTTTGGCGGAGTCAATGGTTAAATTCAAGCGTTTAGCAAACGCTTTTTTCCTTTTCTTGGGAGCAATTGCTGCAATCCACATAGTGATTTGAACATTCCACTCTTTTACCACCTGCGGATGTGCTATTAGCCAAATAACAGCCGCCAACGCTAACGCAAATAGAGTCCACGCAAGTCCACCATTGTCAATGAATTTGCACAAGAAATCCCAAAAAGTCATTTGTTTGCCTCCTCAGAAAGAGAAAGCACACACTTCGGTTGGTTGCAACAAAACTCGGTTTTTCCATTTACAGGAACAATCGCATAGAGGTTTTCTTTTCTTATTGTGGATTTACAGTATCTACATACTATTTCTCCGGCATGAAATTTTTCTGCCATTCCAAGATTTTCTAAAAAAGAGTCTAAATCTGAAGAATATACTGCTTTAAGATTATCATCTTTTGTAATCATAAAATGGTTATCCCCCTTCATCGTAATCTCACCTCCCAAGTAAGTATTCCTTTACACTTGGGAGTATAGTCTATCTGAGGTGCACATTTGTGTCACACTTTCTGTGCGAGAAAGTAATAATATTTTATCATGTTACTATTAAAGTGTCGATAGGATTTTGCGTAAAATGCCGCCCAACGGGACTACAGGTGGCGTTTTCATACACAAAAATCTGAAAGGGGGCGATAGTCGCCAACCGGCCAGCCGTGAGGCTGGATTTTCGATTTTACGACAAAGGCGTTTTTATCGTATAGCAACAGTAAAATCCGGATTCCTGAGAAATCAGGCGGGCGTTCTATACCGGGGATTTCGCACCCCGTTCGGGAAAGGCGTATAATGAACTCCATCACCAAACGATGGAGGTTTCAATATGCCGAAACAATATTCGTTAGAATTTAAAACTCAAGTGGTACTGGCCTGCAAACAGGGCTTATCTATACCAGATGCCAGTGCAAAGTACCAGGTCGCCAAGAGCACGCTCTATCGGTGGATGCAGGAAATTCATCTCACTGAGAATGAAAGCGTTGCTGTGGATTACCCGGCACTCCAGCGGCAGAATGTCCGGCTGGAGCATCTCCTTCAGATCATTCGACTGTCGAATCTGATTGACGAGGCACCCCTCCGCAAGCTGCTGGAGATTTTGGCCCGGCTGCATGAGCAGTTTGCCCACTATAGTGTCCATGAACTATGTGAGACCCTGAATGTGTCGCGAGGGACCTTCTACAACCATATTTTCCGCAAAGCGGATCGCTCGAAGTATTTGGAAGAGCAGCGGTAGCTGATGCTGCAAGTGCAGCAGATTTTTGACGACAGCAAACAGCGGTACGGCGCCGAAAAGATTCGGGTTGTCCTGGCAGAAAGCGGCATCCATGTGGGTAAAGAGCGTGTCCGCAAGATTATGAAGGAGTTGAACCTGGTCAGCATCCGGGAAAACGCAAAGCGCAACTACAAAAAGCGGCAGGAGTACCAGAAAGAGAATCTGCTCAATCGGACTTTCAAAGCCGTCCGGAAGAATGAAATCTGGGTCAGCGACATTACCTATTTCAAGATTAAGGACTATGACCTGTATCTCTACGTCATCCTCGACTTGTTTTCCCGCCGCGTGGTCGGATACCGTGTTTCCCGGAAAAGCAGTACCCATCTGGTCACTGCTACGTTACGGGCTGCATTCCGAGACCGCGGCTCACCCGAAGGGTTGACATTCCACAGTGACCGGGGTGGTCAGTACATCTCAGATACTTTTCAGATACTTTCCGTCAGTTGCTCCAGGAATCCGGTGTTGCCCAGTCCTTTTCCAATTCAGGGCGGCCCTATGACAACGCGGTAGCAGAAACCTTCTTCGCCACATTCAAGAAGGAAGAGGCCTACCGGCGGGAGTATTTCTCTGAGGCGGATTTCCGAAAGAGTGTGGACGCATATATCCAATTTTACAATGAAGTCCGCCCTCATAAGACTTTGGCCTATAAGCCCCCGGCACGGTTTGAAGAACTTTACGGAACAGAAAAGACACAAGGTTTTTGAGAAACCCTGCGTCTAAAAAGCTGGATTCGATTAAAATTTTTGCTTTGATTTTTCTGCTTTTTCGCTACCACCGTATTCTGCACAGTTTTGAAACCCTTAGAGATTGCAAGGCTTATAAACGGAAAAAACTCTGCTTTTCGAGAAAATGGTTCGAAAAGCAGAGTTCCTTCATTTGGAAGGGGAGGTTAAAATCGATATTTCTTAATCGAGAAAAATGCCGCCCGCAGGGCGGCCCACCAACTGCGAGCCCAGCGCAGCGGGTCTCAGTTGGAAAGGAGGAGCAAGGGAGCGGGCGGATGACGTCTTTTTTGCCACAGGTATAAAAAGACGTCGGAGCAAAGCGGACTTTGCTCCGACGTGGTCCGAGTGGGGAGACTCGAACTCCCGGCATCTTGCTCCCAAAGCAAGCGCGCTACCAACTGCGCTACACCCGGTTATGAAGTTTTTCAACTGTGGTCAAATATGGGGTCAACGCCGGTTTTTGACCAGTTCCCGGCGAGGGGTAAAACTCCGTCGGCCTTAGCGTCCCAGAGCTTTCCGGGATTTTGGAGAAGTGCGGCTCGAACTCCGGCCTCACGCTCCCAAAGCAGGCGCGCTATCAACTGCGCTACATCCGGTTATCTCCGCCGTCCGTGTGTCTGCTCCATGGAACACAGCTTCCAGCGTAAAAACTTGCTTAAGTAGTATAGTATATTTTGAAAAGGATTGCAAGAGGCGGATGGGATATGATAAGATATTTTCGCAACGAATTTGAGAGGTGACACAACAGCATGCGCATGAGAAAGAAACCCAACCTGGGGCCGCGGATGGAACGCTGCGCCCGGTTTTTGGTGGATATGCCCGGGGAGCACCGGGGACGCTGGCGGGAACTGAAACCGGACGCCCAAGCGGTGTGGCTGGAGTTAGGCTGCGGCAAGGGGCGGTTTACCGCCGAGATGGCGGAGCAGAACCCCGACGTGCTCTATCTGGCGGTAGAGCGGGTGCCCGATGCCATGATCGTGGCCATGGAGCGCTGCGCCGCCAAGGGGCTGACCAATGTGTTCTTTGTAGACGGGGACGCCGCCCAGCTGCGGGATTACTTCGCCCCGGACGAGGTGGACCGCCTGTTCATCAATTTCTGCGACCCCTGGCCCTCCAACCGCCACGCCAAGCGCCGTCTGACCCACCGGGACTTCCTGGTGCTGTACCGGGGCATTTTGAAAGACGGGGGACAGATCCACTTTAAGACAGACAACCATGACCTGTTCGAGTACTCCCTGTTCCAGTTCCCCAAGGCGGGGTATGTCCTGTCTGAGGTCACCCGCAATCTCCACGAGCACGGGGTACAGGGCGTCATGACCGACTACGAGGAGAAATTTCATCTGCTGGGCACTCCCATCAACCGGTGTGTGGGCACCAAGGAGCGGTTGGAGAGGGAACCGGAGTTCCACCCTATTCCCGGACCGGATCTCCACCGGGCCGGGGAAAACCGGCCTGCCGGCGAGATGACGGAGGACACCACTCCCCCAGAAGAAACCTGACCAAACAGCAGCGCCGCCTGAACGCATCAGGGCGGCGCTGTTGTTGTACCAAAGGGGAAGCATCAGGCCAGGAGCATCCGGTCGTTCTCCAGCTCCTCCCCGGAGGCCTGGGAGAACCGGGCCAGCAGGTCGGGGACGGTGAGCTTCTGCTTCTCCTCCCCCCGGATGTCCAAAATCACCCGGCCCGCATCCAGCATGATGAGCCGGTTGCCGTGGGCGATGGCGTCCTTCATATTGTGGGTGACCATTAGAGTGGTGAGCCTGTGCTCAGAGACGATCCGGTCGGAGAGCTCCAGCACCTTGGCCGCCGTCTTGGGGTCCAGGGCGGCGGTATGCTCGTCCAGCAGGAGGACCTTGGGCTTCTTCAGGGAGGCCATCAGCAGGGTCAGGGCCTGCCGTTGGCCGCCGGAGAGGAGCCCCACCTTGGCGGTGAGCCGGTCCTCCAGTCCCAGATCCAAGGGCTTCAGCAGCTCCCGGAACTGCTCCCGCTCGCTCTTTTTGATGCCCCAGCGGAGGGTGCGCTTCTCCCCCCGGCGGGCGGCCAGGGCCAGGTTCTCCTCGATGGTCATATTGGCGGCGGTGCCCACCATGGGGTCCTGGAACACCCGGCCCAGGTAGAGGGCCCGGCGGTGCTCCGGCAGATCGGTGACGTCCACCCCGCCGATGCGGATGGTGCCCTCATCCACCGGCCACACGCCGGAGATGGCGTTGAGCATGGTGGACTTGCCCGCCCCGTTACCGCCGATGACGGTGGCGAAGTCCCCCTCCTCCAGGGTGAGCGACAGGTGGTTCAGGGCCAGCTTCTCATTGACGGTACCGGGATTGAAGGTCTTGCAGACCTGATACAGCTCAAGCATGGGTGCTCCTCCTCTTCCACACGGGGTCTGTTCCCTCCGCCCCGGCGCTCCGGGCGCGGCGGCGGTTCTTCTGATCCAGACCGCTCTTCCAGTAGGGGATGGCCAGGAAGACGGCCACCACCAGGGCGGAGATCAGCTTCATGTCGTTGGTGTTCAGGCCCATGCGGATGACCAGAGCGATGACGATGTAGTAGACGATGGCGCCCACCACCACGCCGGTGAGCTGGCCCCCGAAGGCCCGGACCCGGGAGAAGAGTACCTGCCCGATGATGACGGCGGCCAGGCCGATGACGATGGCCCCGCGGCCCATGTTCACGTCAGAGGCGCTCTGATACTGGGCGAACAGGCCGCCGGACAGACCCACCAGGGCGTTGGACAGCACCAGGGCCACCATCTTGGTGCGGTTGGTGTTGATGCCCTGGGCCCGGGCCATGCTGGGGTTGTTTCCGGTGGCCCGGACGGCACAGCCCAGCTCAGTGCCGAAGAACCAGCACAGCACCAGCACGATGCCTACGCAGAAGGCCAGGGCGATGAGACAGGTCTGCTCCGGGTAGCGGATGCTGGCCATCAGGGGGTACTGGTCCACGCTGACGGACACGTTGGAGCGGCTGCCCATGATCCGCAGATTGATGGAGTACAGAGCCAGCTGGGTGAGGATACCCGCCAGGATGCCGGGAATGCCCATTTTGGTATGCAGGATGCCGGTCACGGCTCCCGTAATGCCGCCGGCGATCAGGGCACCCACCAGGGCGATGGGGGCGGGGATGCCATTGACGATCATCACGGCGGCCACCGCGCCCCCGGTGCACAGGGAGCCGTCCACCGTCAGGTCCGGAAAGTCCAGGATTTTATAGGTGATATACACCCCCAGCGCCATCAGGCCCCAGATCAGGCCCTTGGCTACGGCGTCCGGCATCTGGGCCAGAAGCGCGGTGAAGAAGTTCATGGATGGTTCCTCCCGTTTGTTAAAGTCGGTTTGTTGTCCTTGTTATTTCACGTAGTCCTGCATCGCCTCGGGCACGGTGATCCCCAGCTCCTCGGCCACGCTCTGGTTGATGGTGACGTCCATATCCTCCACGGACATGACGCCGATGGGCATGGTGGCGGGATCGGCCCCCTCCGTCAGGATCTCATAGGCCATCTCGCCGGCCAGGCGGCCCATGGTGTAGTAGCTGATGGAGATGGACAGCAGGGCGCCGTCGTTCTCGTCGGCGGTGAAGCAGGAGACCACAGGCACCTTCTGGTTCAGGGCCACGTTCTTCACCAGCTCCATGTTGGCGGCCATCAGGTTGTCGGTGGGCACATAGATCACATCGGACTGGGTGCAGGCCTCGGTGACCACGGCGGAGATGTCGTTGGAGTCGTTGGCGGTATAGGACTCCGCGGTGAGCCCGGCGGCCTCAAAGGCGGCGGCGGCGCTCTCCGCCAGGATGCGGGAGTTCTCCTCCCCGGTGGAGTAGAGGATGGCCACGGTCTTGGCCTCAGGCAGCAGCTGCTGGATCAGCTCCACATGGTTGTTGGCGTCGGACAGGTCGGAGTAGCCGGTGACGTTGGCCCCCGGGGCCTCGGCGGAGTCCACAATGCCGGTGGACACATAGTCGGTGACGGAGGTGCCCACGATGGGGATGGTGGTGGTGGCCTCCTTGGCGCACTGCACGGCGGTGGTGGCGTTGGCCATGATCAGGTCCACATTGTCGGTGACGAACTTGGACACGATGGAGGTGCAGTTGGCCTGCTCGCCCCCCGCGTTCTGGTAGTCAAACTCCACGTTTCCCTCCCCCAGCAGCTCGGTAAGGGCGTCCTCAAAGCCCTTTGTGGCTTCGTCCAGAGAGACGTGCTGCATCTGCTGGCAGATGCCGATGGTGTACGTCCCGTCCCCGCCGGAGCTGGCGGACCCGGTGGAGGCGGAAGCGGACGCGCCGCCGGAGCTGGCAGAGCCGGCGGAACCGGAGGAGGTGGTGCCGCCCATACAGGCGGTGAGGGACAGGGCCAGAGACAGAGCCAGGCCGGTGGCAAGAATCTTTTTCATGTTTCATTTCTCCTTTTGCTGTCATCCGTTTTCAGGGGGTTCCCCGCTCCAGGCAGCGCCCGCTCCGCCGGACGCGGCCTGGGGGCAGATCCACAGCGATCGGAGGCACCGGGATCTGCGGGCATACAAAAACGGCCCCGCTGTCTGAAACAACGGAGCCGCTTTGGTATCTCAAAATCCCAATGCTGAATTAAACCGGCTGCAATTGTTTCAGACAGGTCTGCTTCCCAAAAAAGAAGGAAAAAAAGACGTCAAAAAACAGGCCCGCAAAAAAGCGCGCCTTGCAGCTAAAGAAAAATCGAGAGGAGACCGGCAGATCAACAGCACAGGCATTGACGCTGGCGTTCATTGCGGTCCCCTCCTTCCACCGGTCATCCCGGCATTTTTCTTGGATGTATCCATGATAGTCCCATCATTTTGGAAATGCAACTCGGAATGTTGTCCGAAATCGCTTGTCCCATTTCCGAAAACTTCTGCGTTTTCTCCAAAATCCCCCTCTACCGCTTCCGGCGGTAGGTCACATAGCGGAACACGATCCCGTCCTGCTCCAGGGGGGCGCTCTCCTCCCCCCGCTCCCACTCCGGGCTGGCGTCCAGGTCGGGGAAGAAGCGGTCGGCGGGAAACTCCGCCTGGATGCGGGTCACATAGGCGGTGCTGCACCAGGGCAGCAGCTGCTCATACACCGAGGCCCCGCCGATGACAAAGGAGTCCTCCGGCGCGGCGGCCAGCAGCGTCTCCGCCGTGGAAAACACCTCCGCCCCCTGGGGGGCCTCCCCCATGGTCCGGGACAGGATCAGATTCCGCCGGTTTTTCAGAGGCCGCCCGCCGGGGAAGGTGGCGAGGGTCTTCCGCCCCAGGATCACCGGGTGGCCGGTGGTGAGGGCCTTGAAGCGCCTCAGGTCCTCCTTCAGATAGACCAGCTGGTCCCCGTCCTTTCCAATGCCCCAGTTTTTGTCCACCGCAACGATCAAATTCATACGCGCATTTCCCCTAGATAACCAATTTTTCCGCTTCTTTTCGCTGGTTCCTCCGCCCCTGCGGGGCGGGGGAATCTAATATAGGGCTCACACCGCCACGGGGATCTTCCCCTCCAGCTCGTGGGCCTGATACCCCTCCAGCTTCACGCTGTTCTTGGTGAAGGCGTAGAAGTCGGTGACGGCGGGGTCCAGGGTGAACTTGGGGGCGGGGTAGGGCTCCCGGGCGATGATCTCCTCCACCACCGGCACATGCCGGTCATAGATGTGGGCGTCGGCGATGACGTGCACCAGCTCCCCCGCCTCCAGGCCGGACACCTGGGCCATCATGTGGAGCAGGACGGCGTACTGCATCACGTTCCACCCGTTGGCGGTGAGCATGTCCTGGGAGCGCTGGTTCAAGATCCCGTTGAGGGTGTTCCCGCTCACGTTGAAGGTCATGGAGTAGGCGCAGGGGTACAGGGCCATCTCGCTTAAATCGTGGTGGTTATAGAGGCTGGTGAGGATGCGCCGGGAGGCGGGGTCGTACTTCAGGTCCCAGAGCACCTTGTCCACCTGGTCCATGTCCCCCTGGGGGTAGTGGTGCTTCACCCCCAGCTGATAGCCGTAGGCCTTGCCGATGGAGCCGCTCTCGTCCGCCCATGCGTCCCACACGTGGCTGCCCAGGTCGTGGATGTTGTTGGACTTCTTCTGCCAGATCCACAGCAGCTCGTCCACCGCCGACTTCAAATATTGCCGCCGCACCGTGAGGATGGGGAACTCCTCCCGCAGGTCATAGCGGTTCACCACACCAAAGAGCTTGATGGTGTGGGCGGGGGTCCCGTCCTCCCACCGGGGGCGGACAGGGCGGTCGGTGTCCCACACCCCGCGGCTCAAAATATCTCTGCAGTTCTGAATGAAGACCTGGTCGGCGTAGCTCATAGCGCGTTCTCCTTTCGGCGGCATGCTGTGTGTCATTTGGACCATTATACATGAACCGGCGGCGGGAAACAAGCCCGTGTTTCCCGCCGCCTGCGCTTACGCTCCTTTGTATTTCCGCCGGGTGGCCAGCCCGCCCCGGATGTGCCGCTGGGCCTTGTTCTCCTCCAGCACCTGCTTGGCCTGGAGGTACAGGGTGCGGTTGAAGGCGGGCAGCCGCTCGGACAGGTCCTTGTGGACCGTGGATTTGCTGATGTTGAATTTCCGGGCGGCCGCCCGCACGGTGGCCCGATTCTCAATGATGTACTGAGCCAGCCGGCAGGCCCGCTCCTCCATGTTTCCTTTCACACAGCAACATCTCCCGAAAAATTTGGGTCTGCTGTGCTACTATATGCCCGCCCCTCCCGGAACATGCCCGGACGCGGAGGACAGAAGACCGCCGCGCCGGTCCTGGCGGTCCGGCGCGGCGGCATATGCTCTTTTAGATTTGCTTACAGCTTGAAAATGGGGTAGTCCTGTACGGAGGTCACCTTCAGGCCCACCTTGGCGGCCTTCTCCCGGTACTCCTCCACCGAGGCGGTGGTGTAGATGTCCAGGGTACCCTGGCCGGGCTGGTCGTTGACCAGGCCCTTCTCCTCCATATACGCCCCGATGGTCTTGGCCATCTGGACCGCCGGGTCCACCAGGGGCAGCTCCGGGTACAGGTGGTTGATGTTCTCGCTCACCAGGGGGTAGTGGGTGCAGCCCAGTACACAGCAGTCGATCTTGTGCTTGTGCACCAGCTCGTCCATGTTCTTCTTCAGGTCCTCCTCGATGACCTCCTGTCCCTTGGGGTCGCCCACGTTGGCCTCCACCAGCTTGGCCAGATCGGGACAGCCGTGGCTGACCACCTCCTTGTCCGGGGCCTTCTTGCCGATGAGATCGGGATAGCACCGGGTGGAGTGGGTGAAGCAGGTGGAGATGACGCCCACCTTGTGGACCGCCATCTGGGACACCGCATCCGCCCCCGCCTCCACCACGCTGAGCACCGGGCAGGACATGTCGTCCCGATACCGGTCGATGAGGCAGGAGATGGTGTTGCAGGCCACCAGCAGGGCCTTCACCCCCCGCTCCTCCATGAACCGGAGCATGTACCGGGTCATGGTGAGGATCTCGTCGGCGGTGTGGTTGCCGTAGGGCATATTGCCGCCGTCGCCGAAGTAGAGCAGGTTCTCATGGGGCAGCATCTGCTGCATTTTCAGGGCGACGCTGAAGCCGCCGATGCCCGAATCGATCACGCCGATAGGGCTGGTTTTTGTTACCATGGGTCTCATCCTTCCTTCTCATTTGTATGTCCCGGCGCCGGAAGGACGGGCCGTACCGCCCCCTCCGCCGGGTCAGACTCCGAATGGTACCATCATCATAGCATGATTCCGCCAAAAATGGTACCCCCTCCCGGCAAAAAATACGGCATCTTTACGGCAGCGGCCGCTTCACCCGGTAGAGGACGGTCTGATAGGTGATGATGGCCGACCAGCCGATCCCGGTGGCCAGGGCCACCCCGGCCACCCCCCAGCTGTCCGCCAGGGCATAGGCCAGGATCACCCGGATGGTGATCTGAAGGCTGCTGCCGATCACCGGCACGGACACCCAGCCGATCCCCCGGTAGAGGCCCACATAGGCGCTGCCGATAAAGCACATCACATAGACCAGGGCGATCAGCCGCAGATAGGCCATGCCGCCCTCCAGGGCGTCCAGGCCGCTCTCCCCCAGCATCAGGGTCAGGGAGGCCCGGGCCCCCACAAACATGATAAGGGACATGGTCAGCCCCAGGGCGATCATCAGGGCCATGCCGGTGAAGAACCCCCGCTTCACCCGCTTCTTCTCCCCCGCTCCGGTGTTCTGGGCCACAAAGACGGACACGGCCTCCGCCCCACTGTCCCCGAAGGAGTTGGCAAAGCCCTCGATGCGGGTGGCGGCGGTGTAGGCGTTGATGGCCTCGTTGCCCATGGAGTTCACCGCCCCCTGGACCAGCAACTTGCCGATGTACACCGCCGACTGCTGCAGGGCGGACACCAGGCCGAAGGAGGCCGTCCGCCGGAGCATGTCCCAGTCCAGGTGCAGGTCCTCCCGGCCGAACAGCAGCTGGGGCATCCTCCACCGCAGATACCCCAGGGCCAGCAGGGCGGCAAAGCCCTGGGCCAGCACTGTGGCCACGGCCGCGCCGGCAATGCCCATGGAGAAGCCCCCCACAAAGAGGATATCCAGCCCCACGTTCAGCGCCGTGGCGGCCATCAGGGGGAAGAGCGCCGCCAGGGTGTTTCCCGCCGCCCGCAGGGCCGCCGAGCCCAGGTTGTAGAGGAAGGTCACCGGGAGCCCCAGGAAAATGACGGTGAGATACTCGGTCACCAGGTGCTCGATGTTCTCCGGCGTCTGGATCAGGGCCAGAAGGGGCTCCAGCAGCGTCAGCCCGCCCAGGCCCAGCACCACCGTCACCGACAGCCCGAAGACCAGGGCCTGAAAGCCCTCCCGGCGGAAGGCGGCCAGGTCCCGGCTGCCGTAACACTGGGCGAAGAGCACCGCGATGCCGGTGCAGCAGCCGCTGAGGATGAAGATGAACAGGTTCATCACCGTCCCCGCCACCCCCACCGCCCCGAAGGCCGTGCTCCCCAGGAAGCGGCCGATGATGAAGGCGTCCACCGTGTTATAGAGCTGCTGCAGAATGTTCCCGCAGATCAGGGGCAGGGTCAGCCAGATCAGCTGCTGGGGGATGCTCCCCTGGGTCAGTACAGCGGTGCGGTTCATGGAAACCGCCTCCTTTCTCTCCTCTATGATACCCGGTGAAATTTCCCTTGTAAAATGCCGGTTTCTTGGCTAAAATATAAAGTATGCTTTATAAGTAAAGGGCAGCAGCGGGCATCTCCCGCCGCTGCCCCTGGCCGGGCGTTCCGGCCTTGCACCGCTTATCTGGAGGGATCACAATGACACAGCTGGAGCTCCGGGCCTTTCTGGCCGTGGTCCGGGCAGGGAGCTTCTCCCTGGCGGCTCAAAACCTGTTCATCACCCAGCCGGCGCTGAGCCGCCGGGTCCAGGTCCTGGAAGAGGAGCTGGGCTTCCGCCTGCTGGAGCGGCGGAAGGGGGCCCGCACCGTGGAGCCCACCCAGGAGGGCCGGGCCTTCGTCCCCATGGCGGAGCACTGGCTCTCCCTGTGGGAGGAGGCCCGCACCATCCCCCAGCGGGAGGAGAGCCAGGTGTTCCGGGTGGCCTCGGTGGGCAGCGTGTCCACCTACATCCTGGCCCCCGTCTTTCGCCGGTTTCTTCTGGACGGGACCAGCAGCCTCACCTTTCACCAGTACCACTCCCTGGAATCCTACGGCTATGTGGAGCGGGGAGAGGTGGACCTGGCCTTCATCTCCGACGACATGTTCTCCCGCTCGGTGGAGACCATCCCCGCCTTCCGGGAGCCCATGCTGCTGGTCACCCGCCCGGACTCCCCCCTGCCGCCGGAGATTCACCCCTCTCAGCTGGACGCCGGCCGGGAGATCCGCATGCAGTGGAACCCGGAGTACGACCAGTGGCACGCCTTCTGGTTCGGCTCCAGCTCCGTTCCCCGGATGTGGTTCGACCAGATGTCCCTGATGGAGGAGGCCATTTTGTGGGAGGACAACTGGCTCATCGCCCCCGCCAGCGTGGCCGGAGCCCTGGTGCGCCGGGGACAGGCCGGCCTCCACACCCTCCGTGAGGGCCCTCCGGACCGGATCATCTACTATCTGCTGGGCCCCCGGCGGAAGCGCGCCCAGACCGGCCGGCTACTCTCCCTGCTCCAGGAGCGGCTGGCAGAGCTGGATGGGGTGACCTCCCTGCTGTAAGGCGTCTTTGGTTTGACATAATCTCGATTTTTCTCAGGCCAGTACAATTCGTTATCCACAGTCTCCACCGTTTTTTCCACATCTTTTGTGGTAAAACTTCGCTTTTAAAAAATTTTACAGATTTATTTCATATATTTTTCAGTTTCTTTCCACTCCGCTCCTCTCTGTAAGGTAACATAACACTTTCCCGTGGACAAACAAGCGCCCCGGAGCGCCGCGCTGTGCGGAGCTCCGGGGCGCCGGCGTCCCGAACCGTTATTCGATGGTGAGGATGTCCACAAAGCCGGTGAGCTCGAAGACCTCCATAATACTCTCGTTCACATGGCGGACCACCATCCGGCCCTGCCGGTTCATCACCTTCTGCGCGGCCAAGATCACCCGCAGCCCGGCGGAGGACAGGTAGTCCAGCGCCTGAAAGTCCAGGATCAATTCAGTCACCCCATCCCAGGAGCGCTTCAGCTCCTCCTCCAGCTGGGGCGCCGTGGTGGTGTCCAGCCGCCCCTCCAGAGCGATGTTCAGCGTACTGCCCTGAACTGTCTTGCGGATCTCCATAGAAAAAACCTCCCATTACTCAGCTGAAGCGGGGCCCCGGCCCGCCGGGCCGCCCCGCGCCAGCATTCACTGCAGCATTTGCATCGTATTATTAGCATAGCTGTTTTTTCCCTATTTTGCAACTGAAATTTTCCGGTCCAGGGCAAATGCGGCCGGCCGCGGCAAATTTTTTCTTGACTTTTGCGCCCTCCGTTCTATAATAATAGTACAAATGTTCTATTTTAAGGGGGCAGCCGCTTTGGAGCTCATGGACAAGCTGGAGATCCTGGCCGACGCGGCCAAATACGACGCCGCCTGCACCTCCAGCGGGCTGGACCGGGCGGGGCGGCCCGGGACCACCGGCAGCACCACCTTTGCGGGCTGCTGCCACACCTTCTCCGCCGACGGCCGGTGCGTCTCCCTGCTGAAGGTGCTGATGACCAACGTGTGCGTTTACGACTGCGCCTACTGCGTCAACCGCCGGTCCAACGACGTGCCCCGGGCCGCCTTCACTCCCCGGGAGCTGTGCGAGCTCACCATGGGCTTTTACCGGCGCAACTACATCGAGGGGCTCTTCCTGTCCTCCGCCGTCCTCCTTGACCCGGACTATACCACCGAGAGAATGGTCGAGGCCCTCCGCCTGCTGCGGGAGGAGTACCGCTTTGGGGGATATATCCACGCCAAGGCCATCCCCGGGGCGGACCCTTGCCTCACCTACCGGCTAGGCCTGCTGGCCGACCGGCTCAGCGTGAACATTGAGCTGCCCAGCGCGGGCAGTCTGGCCCTGCTGGCCCCGGACAAGAAAAAGGAGGGCATCTTCTCCCCCATGGGGCAGATCCGGGACAACATCACCGCCTCCAGGGGGGAGCTGAAGCTGTACCGCCACGCCCCCCGGTTCGCTCCGGCGGGCCAGTCCACCCAGATGATCGTGGGGGCCACCCCGGAGAGCGACCGGCAGATCCTGACCCTCACCCAGGGCCTCTATGACAAGTACCGCCTGAAGCGGGTGTTTTACTCCGCCTATATGCCCGTATCCAACAGCCCCCTTCTCCCCGCCCCTCAGGGCTTCCGGCCGCCCCTTCTGCGGGAGCACCGGCTGTACCAGGCGGACTGGCTGCTGCGCTACTACCACTTCCGGGCGGAGGAGATCCTGGATGAGGACAGCCCCGATCTGGACCCCCGCCTGGACCCCAAGTGCACCTGGGCCCTGCGCCATCTGGAGTTCTTCCCGGTGGAGGTGAACCGGGCGGACTACGAGGCCCTGCTGCGGGTACCCGGGGTGGGGGTGAAGTCCGCCCGGCGCATCCTGGCCGCCCGGCGGGTGGGCCCCCTCACCTTCCAGGGGCTCAAGCGGCTGGGGGTGGTCCTCAAGCGGGCCCAATACTTTCTCACCTGCTCCGGCCGGCCCATGGCGGGCCTGAAGGTGCGGGAGGACGGCCTGCTGCGCCATCTGGCGGCCCTGGACGCCCCCAGGGAACCGGTGGCGGAGCAGCTGTCCCTGTTCGACCCGGTGTGAAGGAGGGATCACCATGCCCTGGACGCAGGTCTCCTATCTGTACGACGGCACCTATGCCGGCTTCCTCACCTGTGTATTCCACAGCTATGCCCACCGGGAGGAGCCGGCGGATTTTACCCCCTTCCACGAGGCCGCCGCCTCCTTCTATCCCCAGCGGGCGGTGGAGACAGACCGGGAGAAGGCCCGCCGGGTGTACCGCGCGCTGGAGCAGTTCGGCCGGGAGGGCCGCCGGTGGGCGGTGCGCGGTTTTCTCACCTGTCTTCCGGAGCGGGAGCTGTGGCTGTGGCGGTTTTACCGTCTGGGCTTTGCGGAGCACGCCGCAGTGAGCCGGGACCTGACCCATCCGGTGGTGGACACCGTGCGGAAGGCCGTGCGCCGCCTGGAGGAGGAGGCCCACTTGCTCACCGGCTTCGTCCGCTTCTCTGAGCTGGAGGGGGTGCTGGCCGGGGAGATCACCCCCAAGAACCGGGTGCTCCCCCTGCTCCGCCCCCACTTCTGCGGCCGCTTCCCCCAGGAGCGCTTCCTTCTCTACGACAAGACCCACCGGGAGGCCCTGGTCCACGCCCCCGGGCGCTGGTCCATCCTGCCCATGGAGGAGCTCCAACTCCCCTCCGCCGGGGCGGAGGAGCGCCTGTACCGGCAGATGTGGCGGAAGTTCTATGACACCATCGCCATTCAGGGGCGCTACAACCCCAAATGCCGCATGACCCATATGCCCAAGCGCTACTGGGACAATATGACGGAGTTTCAGGGCGCGGACTGATCTTAGCACAGGGGACTGCTGCAAAGTGCAGTCTTCAGACCCGGAAAGAAAATTTGTGCTTTAAAATAGTTAGCAAAAATCGCTGATTCGAAGGTTTTCGCCGACTTTTTCTTTGGCCTGATTTTTCAAAACTCTATTTTGCAACAGGCCCACAGTGTATCAGGTAGCATGGCAAGTCCGAGACCGTCCCGATCCCGTATCCTGCTCCCCAAAATTCAAGCGTTTTTCGAGAGCATGGAAGGACAGCGGGAGTTTGCTGAGTGGAAAGCACAGCAACAGGCCGAACAACAGAAACAGGCATGATAAAGGCGGGAACATCTTCACCGATGCTCCCGCCTTTTCTTGCGTCTATCCAACAAACTGGAAGTTGTCATGTATGATGATAAACAGTAGTCGTTCTATTCTGTGTCCCTTGCAGACCTCATACATCAGCTTACGGTTAATTCTGCTGCCTCAAATAGTTCTTTTGTTCGTGGCACATCCTGGGTCAAAGATATCTCCATAGTTCTCCATGTCATTCCATGCTCATCTGGATTGAAGTCAGGATGATAGTATTTTATAATTGCTTTGTTCAGAGGAAAGAGTTTTTCGACTTGGATGATACAGTCCAGTACGACAGGAGCAAGGAGTTCTTTGATTTGCCCCTCATCGGGAAGAAGAATACTCTCATAATCTGTATAGTCCAATCTTAAACTCATAACAGGAGTTTCCGAATCATCACAAGGCCAAACGACCTGACAGGCGATAAAACAGTCATATGTGCGCTCTAATTTTGACAGGAGTTCTCCAATCCCACTTTCCTTTAAGAATAATGCTGCCCGATAAGGGTCAGAGATGGTCTTCTCCGTAAGGTTAACACCGATGTGATTTGGTCCCTCCTCTAAATAGACTGGCGTTTCATATCCGCTGGCAATCGGGTTGAATACAGTTTTTCCAAGCTGTGCCTGTGGATAAACAATATTGCAATAATTTTTTACTGCATTTCGTTCCATAATTTTTCCAAAGCCCAACGGAACTCCAACAAAGGCGGAGAAACAAACATACACCGTGAGAACTATCAGAATAAGCACATATATTTTCCTTTTCTTTTTTGCCACCACTAACACCCCCTGAAATCCCGATTTATTACCAAAATTAGTTATAAATGAATTATAACATAGGTCTTATAAACGGACAAGGAGAAGGGCAGGAATTTGCTTCCTGCCCTTGCCCATTAAATCATATTTTCAATAGAAATGATAAATCCGAACACATTGCCCACTTGGATAATGTAGTTCGGATTATCATTGTTTGGTCCGAGTGACTGGATTCGAACCAGCGGCCTCTTGAACCCCATTCAAGCGCGATACCAAACTTCGCCACACCCGGATATTTTCTTTTTCACCGCCGTGGGCGTCACCCAAGCGGCTTATATAGATTACCACAGACCCCAGGAAAATGCAAGCCTTTTTTTCAATTTTTTTAATTTATTTTTCCGGGGAAATCAGCCTGTCCAAAATTCCCTGTCTCCGCTCCGCCGCAAAGCGTTTTCATGCTGCCGTCTGCAGGAAGGCAGAGAGGCCCCAGCGGCCGCACGACACCTTGGCAAAAAGAAATCCCCGCCATTTGGCGGGGATTTCTCAAGGGAGTAAATTACTCCTCGATGTCGATAACGACGCCGGAACCCACGGTGCGGCCGCCCTCACGGATGGCGAAACGCAGGCCCTTCTCGATGGCGATGGGGGTGATCAGCTCAACCTTCATGTCCACGTTGTCGCCGGGCATGCACATCTCAGTGCCCTCGGGCAGAGTGATGATGCCGGTCACGTCGGTGGTACGGAAGTAGAACTGGGGACGATAGTTGTTGAAGAAGGGGGTGTGACGGCCGCCCTCATCCTTGGACAGAACGTACACCTGGCCGGTGAACTTGGTGTGGGGGTGGATGGAGCCGGGCTTGCACAGCACCTGGCCGCGCTCGATGTCGGTCTTGGCAATACCACGCAGCAGGCAGCCAGCGTTATCGCCGGCCTCGATGAAGTCCAGAGTCTTGCGGAACATCTCCATGGAGGTGACGACGGTGGACTTCTTCTCGTCGGACAGACCCACGATGTCCACGGTCTCGCCAGCCTTCAGCACGCCACGCTCCACACGGCCGGTAGCCACGGTGCCGCGGCCGGAGATGGTGAACACGTCCTCGACGGGCATCAGGAAGGGCAGGGAGTCGTCGCGGGGAGGAGTGGGGATATAGCTGTCAACAGCGTCCATCAGCTCCTTGATGCAGGCATACTCAGGAGCGTTGGGATCAGTGGACTCGGAGATCAGGGCGTTCAGAGCGGAACCCTTGATGATGGGGATCTCGTCGCCGGGGAACTCGTACTTGTCCAGAGTCTCGCGGACCTCCATCTCAACCAGCTCCAGCAGCTCCTCGTCGTCCACCTGATCGCACTTGTTCAGGAAGACCACGATGGCGGGCACGCCCACCTGACGGGCCAGCAGGATGTGCTCC
>CASEKM010000005.1 GCA_949288405.1 uncultured bacterium
GGAGAGCCTTGCCTCTCTCTGCATACTCCTTCTTTGGCCGCTACATGACCCAAACCCGGCGTATGCTTGACGCATAGCCGGCTTTCTCGACAAGCTGAGGCCGTCTCCTTCGGGCGACGGCCTTCTCCATGGCACAAGACGGACAAGCCGCCCGCAGGAAGAAGCCCTTCGGCTCTGCGGGCGGCTGCTTTTTTATGTAAGACTGTTATTCTTTCGCTGGAACAGGTGGTAATACAGGTGGTCCACCGCCCCGGTACCAGGAACTACCGCGGTCCATTCATAATTGTCTCGGACCGCAGGATATAAGATGCCTAGTGACTCCTCCTTTGCGATCACCTCCGGCGTAAGTACTGGCTGAGTGCTCTGCAAAACTACATAGTCAGTTTTTCGCTCCAAAATCGTTTGACGCTGACCTTGCAAAATTTCTGGGTGCTGTTGGTTGTCCACATTGGGAACATAGAAATAGTACACCTCCGGTACCAGTCCCAGTTGGTTATAAAAGCCCCGGCTGAGCATTCCGGCCTCCAACAGCGTGGCTTCCTCAAGCGGACCGGACCGAATACGTTCTGCCAACTGTTCTTGACAGGTTGGGGCAGCTCTCCAAAAAACAGGTTTACAGCACAGCATCTGATTCCTCAGCATTGCCGCCAGAAATAAAACCAACAGGATTCTCGCCGCCCCTTTGGGTTTCACGGATGAGACCATCTGAGATAAAGCCAAAAAACCGTAAAAAGCAGACAGCAGCAGTGGGAGCAGCGTATAGGGCATAACCCGCCCCGCAAACACCGCTGTCCCCAAGGCGGCAAAAGCCGCGAACGGAGGCAGGCATCTGTCGCCCCCCTCCCTCCGCATCAAAACTACGATCCCCACAAAAAATGCCGTCAGAGCAGCCGCCAGTACCGGCGTGCCGCACACCGTATTCCAGGCTGCGGACCCTGTCCGCCGTACCAGCATCCAAACAGAAGCCGCAGAGCCCCGGGCATAGGAGGCGTTAAAGCAGAAATAAGCCCGTATATATGCATCTAGACTGTGTGTTGCTCCGGCATACAGGGTATACGGAACCAGACTTCCGCCAAATCCCAGGACACACCAGCCTCCAGCGCGGACGGCCTGCCCCACTCCGCTCCGAAACAGCCGAAAAAACTCTGGTACCAACAGGCCTGCAAAAAAGAGAGTCAAATTAAACTTCATCTGAAATACCGCTCCGGCCAGCGCCCCCACACCGGCCAGCGCTCTCGCTGTCCATCGGTTCTGCTTCCCCTGGACGGCAGACAGCCAGAGTGCTCCGGCCAGGAAGGGAAGGCAGAACTCTTCCGCGCTCCCACCCCCGTAATCCAAATTTTCCGGCAGGTAGTATACACCAGCAGATAACAGAAACACCGGCATGGCACACACTGCCCACAGCGCAGACAGTTCTTCTGTCCCCATCTGCCTCGCTGTGCGGTACAGGGAATACAGCGTTCCGGTCAGGGCAAACACCTGGAACGCAAACACCCCGTAAAATCCTTCTGGGTGGAGAAGAGCGCCCAGCGCATATAGGATATAGAGCAGCGGACCTTTGTGATCAAATAGGTCCCGGTAGGGAACCACGCCGCGGAGCAGCCCCCGTCCCATGGTTAAGTAGGTATTGGCATCCGTCCAATCATGCCCCCGATAGAGCGGCGAAGTCCCGGAGCACACCAACAGAAGCCCGGCGGAAAAGCCCAGCAGCACCAGCGGGACCAGCCACCCCCGGGAACACCGGCCCATCACCGGCAACAGGCGCGGCCCAGCGCCCACAGTTCTCTCACTGCCCGCAGCCCAATGGGAATTATTTTCCTCATGTTCAAGCTGTTCGTCCCGCCCTGCCTGGGGTGAAACGTGATGGGGCAAAACCTTCCCCGCCCACCGCTCTTTTTCAGCAGAATGGCCAGCCATACATTGGTCAGCGGGCAATCCTCCGGGATGCGCTCCATACATTGGGCCAGCGTCTGGGCCCGCACCAACCGAAAAGGTGCGTTGGCATCCGGCAGCCCCACCTGACAGCACAGAAAAATCGCCGCACGAAGCACCTTAGTCACCAGCCGGCGGCTCCAACCATCCTGCCTGCGGCGTCTATGTCCAATCTGCCAGTCATAGGCGCGGCGTTCCTCCCACATGGACCAAAATTCCGCCGGATCGGTTTGGCCATCGGAGTCGGTCTGAAAAACATAGTCCGCGCCACTCCGCAGCGCATACTGATACCCAAAGCGGACAGCCGCCCCATGTCCTCCATTCGGTTTTGTAAGCACCGTCAGCTTGGGCATTTGACTTCGAAGGCGCTCCAGCAGCTCTGGTGTCTCATCGGTGCTGCCATCATCTACCACGACCAGGCGGCTGTCCGGCCCCGTCCACGTCACAACCGGGTACCAGCTTGTCAGCACCTGTTCCAAATTGGCCGCTTCATTATAAGCGGGCATGACCAAGATCAGGCAATCCACAACATGCTTCCCCCTCTCTGCACCGGCGGCTGTTCTGCTCTGCTTGAAACGTCAGATGCCGGTTCAAGCAGAATTGAAGCGCGGCAGAGCCCCCCGCCGCCCCTAGTTTATTCAGCCACAAGGGCACCCCCAGCTGAACTCCGCCCCACAGCGCCATTTGGGATAAAAGCAGCCCACTGACGCCCACTGCATAAAACCGAAGGAAACGGACAGCCAGGCGGTCTCTTTGCCGGAACGTAAACCGGCGGTGCAGAAAGAACCCGCAGAGGATCCCCAGGTGAATGCTGAGCAAATTTGATAAATAGGGATCTTGTCCCCATAATCCGCAAAGGAGCGTAAATACCGCCCCATCCAGCCCGGTGCAAAACAGTCCTACCATTCCATACCGCAGGCCTTGAGCTGCCAGCTCTGTTCTTAGTCGGTGCACACTGTATCCCTCCATGTTTTCAGTTTTTCTATTACAGCACACGACTAAGGCCCGCATTTTGCGGCAGATCGTTCAAGCAAATCGGATCTTTTTTCTATCTCCACCAAGCATTCTCCCCACATCCCCGGAAAATTTAATGAATTTTTTATTCTTTCTTTTTGGAAAGCTAATGCTCCGGCGGTAAGATGGAGCCGAAATACCTCAGGCGCGCTCCCCGCGGGGCGCGCCTGCAACCTGGGTACATAAAGGAGTCAACGCTATGGAACAGACGCAGACAATCCCCGAGGCGGTCCCCGCCCCATCCCCCGGCGCAGAACAGGCCTCCGCCCCCCTGTGGCCGGGGCCGAAGAAGCGCCCCAAGTGGAAAAAACGGCTGGCGATCGCCCTGGTGCCGGTAGCTCTGGCCCTGTGGGTGGTGGTCCGCCCCATGCTGGCCGGCCCCGCCGCGGCCGCCGGTCTGTATCAGGCCGCCCAGGTCCAGCGCCAGGACCTGACGGTGGCCGTGTCCGGCTCGGGCACGGTCACCCCCATCGAGTCCTACCAGGTGTCGTCCCTGGTGACCGGGAAGATCCTGGAGTCCCCCTTTGAGGACGGGGACCAGGTGGAGCAGGACCAGCTCCTCTACCGCATCGACCCGGGCAGCGCCCAGACCGCCCTCCAGCAGGCCCAGCTGTCGGTGCAGCAGGCCCAGATGAACTACGACACCCTGGCCGGCAGCCTCCAGGTGAAGGCCATCGGCGGCGGGGTGGTCCAGACCCTCCACGTCCAGGAGGGGGACCTGGTTTCCGCCGGAACGGCCATCGCCGACATCTCCGACACCTCCACCATGACCCTCACGGTGCCCTTCCAGGCTGGCGACGCCGCTCGCATCTCCGTGGGCCAGGCGGCCCAGGTCACCCTGTCCGGCACCCTGGAGACCCTGACCGGCACGGTGGAGTCGGTGGCCTCCGCCGACCAGGTGGGCAGCGGCGGCGCTCTGGTGCGGCAGGTGAAGATCCGCCTCACCAACCCCGGGGCCCTCACCGACGCCACCGCCGCCACCGCCCGGGTGGGCAGCTACGCCTGCGCGGCCGGCGGAACCCTCTCCCCCCGGCTGCGGCAGACCATCACCGCCGCCGCCAGCGGGGAGATCACCAACCTGAACGTGTCCGTGGGCAGCCGGGTGTCCGCCGGGGCGGTGCTGGCCACCATCGGGGGCGAGTCCGCGGAGAACTCCCTGGCCGACGCCGCCCTGGCCGTCCAGAACGCCCAGCTCTCCCTCCAGAGCGCCCAGCAGGCCCTGGACAGCTACACCATCACCTCCCCCATCTCGGGTACCGTCATTGAGAAGAACCTGAAGGCCGGGGACCAGCTCAACGGGGGCGACTCGGGGGCCATGGCGGTCATCTACGACCTGAGCCAGCTGGAGCTGCAGATGGACGTGAGCGAGCTGGACATCGGCCAGATCCAGCCGGGGCAGACGGTGGAGATCACTGCCGAGGCCCTGCCCGGCCAGACCTTCACCGGGGTGGTGGAAAAGGTGAGCGTCAACGGCACCACCACCGACGGCTTTACCACCTACCCGGTGACCATCCTCCTGTCGGAGTACGGGGACCTGAACCCCGGCATGAACGTGTCCGCCGACATCATCGTGGAGCGGGCAGAGAAGGCCCTGTGCGTGCCCGCCGAAGCGGTGAACAGCGATGGCACCGTGCTGGTGGCTGGGGAGGGGGCCTTTGCCGAGGACGGCGTGACCATCGCCGACCCCTCCAAAATCGAGAGCCGCCCGGTGACCCTGGGCCGGGGGAACCAGGATTATGTGGAGATCACCTCCGGCCTGGAGGAGGGGGAGACCGTCCTCCTGCCCATCCAGTCCACCGGCGGTATGCCCTCTGACGGTTCTGCCGCAGTTGCAGCAGCGGGGTGAGGGTATGGCCCATCTGATTGAATTACGGAACGTGTATAAGATCTACCCCATGGGAGACGAGGCGGTCCACGCCCTGGACGGGGTGAGCCTCACCATCGACCAGGGGGAGTTCGTGGCCATCGTGGGCTCCTCCGGCTCTGGCAAGTCCACCGCCATGAACATCATCGGCTGTCTGGACGTGCCCACCTCGGGCACTTACCACCTGGGGGGCGTGGATGTGTCCACCATGGACGACGACCAGCAGGCGGAGATCCGCAACAAGATGCTGGGGTTCATCTTCCAGCAGTACAACCTGATCCCCAAGCTCACCGTACTGGAGAACGTGGAGCTCCCCCTGCTGTACGCCGGGGTGCCCTCCGCCGAGCGGCGGGAGCGGGCGGTCCGGGCCCTGGGCCGGGTGGGGCTGGAGAGCAAGCAGAAGAACCTGCCCTCCCAGCTCTCCGGCGGCCAGCAGCAGCGGGTGTCCATTGCCCGGGCTCTGGCGGGGAATCCCTCGGTGATCCTGGCCGACGAGCCCACCGGAGCCCTGGACTCCCGCACCGGCCGGGAGGTGCTGGGTTTCCTCAAGAAGCTCAACCGGGAGGGGGACACGGTGGTTCTCATTACCCACGACAACTCCATCGCGGTGAAGGCCGACCGGATCATCCGCCTTCAGGACGGCAAAATCATCTACGACGGGGACGCCCACGACCCCCGGGCGGTGGTACAGCCCGGCGAGGCCGGGGAAGAGGATGAGGAACAGGAGGTGGGGGCATGAACGCAGGACAGTCCTTCCGTCTGGCCATCAAGGCCCTGACCACCAGCAAGATGCGCTCCCTGCTCACCATGCTGGGCATTATCATCGGCGTGGCCTCGGTCATCGTCATCCTGGCCCTGGGCAACGGGGTCCAGGGGATGATCGACGAACAGGTGGATAAGCTGGGCATCAATATGATGCAGACCTACGTATGGGGCCGGGGAGACGGCTCCACCATGGATCTGGATCCCTCGGACATGTACGACCTGGTGGAGGCCAACTCGGACGTGCTCACCGGCGTGTCCCCCTATGTCTCCTTCCAGGCCACCCTGCGCCACGGGGACCAGAAATTTGACCAGACCCAGCTCTACGGAGTCAGCGAGGTCATGTTTAACAACAATACTCAGTCCACCATTGACGGAGGGCAGAAGCTGACCCAGGGGCGGTTTCTCTCCTACCTGGATGTAGAGCGGCGGCAGAACGTGTGCGTCATCGGGGCCTACCTGGCCCAGGAGGCCTTCGGCGGCGGCGAGCAAGCTCTGGGGCAGGCACTGTCCATCAACGGCACCTCCTACACGGTCATTGGGGTGCTGGACCGGCTGAACACCACCACAGAGATGGCCGCAGGGGGCTCGGACGACCAGATTTACATCCCCTATGAGAACGCCCTGCAGATCATGGGGGCCCGGTATGTGACCCTCTATGTGTTCACCAGCACCTCCGGAGAGACGGCCGCCCAGGCCAAAGCCATCATCGACGGCATGCTCTACGACCACTTCCAGGGGGACGAGGACGCCTACTATACCACGACCATGGAGGAGCAGGCCAACCTCATCAACGCCATGATGGGGGTGGTCATGGGGGTGCTGGTGGCCATCGCCGCTATCTCCCTGCTGGTGGGCGGCATCGGTATTATGAACATCATGCTGGTGTCGGTCACCGAGCGCACCCGGGAGATCGGCATCCGGAAGTCCCTGGGGGCCAAGCGGCGGGATATCCGCAGCCAGTTCGTCATCGAGGCGGGGACCACCTCCGCCATCGGCGGGCTGCTGGGCATCGCTCTGGGCTGCCTGCTGGCCATGGGAGTGGGTTCTCTCATTGGGGCCATGCTCACCTCCCAGATGGGGGGCGGGGCCACCTTCTCCGCCACTCCCACCCTGGGGGCGGTGGCCATCAGCTTCGGGGTGTCCGTGGGCATCGGCGTGCTGTTCGGATACCTGCCCGCCAATAAGGCGGCCAAACTCAACCCCATCGACGCGCTGCGGTATGATTGATTTTCCGCCTGTGCGGCAGCCGCATTTCATTTTGTAGGGGCGGATACCATCCGCCCGCACTGAAGTACGGACTAGTTCGGGCGGCTCATAGCCGCCCCTACATCCACATAAAAAGGAGCTGCAGATTGATGAAAAGACGCATATTGACCGGCCTGCTGGCCTGCTGTCTCTCCCTCTCCCTGGCCCTGCCCGGCTTTGCGGCAGGGGCCATTCCCTCCCCAGGGGAGGTGTCCCAGGTGGTCACCGCCCTGGGCATCCTGGACGGGAGCTCCGGCGGAGACCTGGAGCTGTCCCGGAACGTGACCCGGGCGGAGTTTATTACCATGGCCCTGAAGGCATCCCCCAACGGGGACCAGGTGGGGGAGGCCTCCACCTCCCCCTACCCGGACGTGCCCTACACCCACTGGGCGGCTGGCTATGTGGAGGCCGCCGTGGCCGCCGGGCTGGTGACCGCCTACTCCGACGGCACCTTCCGCCCGGACAACCCCATCACCCTGGCGGAGGGGGCCACCATCGCCCTGGGGCTGCTGGGCTATACAGCGGAGGACTACTCCGGGGCCTACCCCACCCCCCAGCTGGCCCTGTACCGGAGCAAGGGGCTGGACCAGGGGGTGTCCGCCCAGCGGGCGTCGGACTCCCTCACCCGGCAGGACGCCATGTACCTCTTCTATAACCTGATGACCGCAAACACCAAGGAGGGGAGCGTCTATGTGAGCCAGCTGGGCTACTCCCTCAACGCCGCCGGGGAGCTGGATCTGGTGGGCCTCATCAATGGGGAGATGCAGGGTCCCCTGGTGGCCTCCGGCGACTGGCGCAGCTCCATCCCCTTCTCCCTGGAGGGGGCGGCGGTGAACCGGAATGGGGAGTCCTCCAACCCGGGGGCCGTTCAGGAGAACGACGTGATCTACTACAACCAGTCCATGCGCACCCTGTGGGTCTCCTCGGACAAGGTGATGGGGGTCGTCCAGGCCCTGGAGCCCTCCGCCTCCAACCCCACCTCGGTGCAGGTGCTGGGCCGCACCTATGAGATCGAGAGCGCCCAGGCCGCCCTGGCCCTGTCCGACCTGGGGACCTACGGGGTGGGGGACACGGTGACCCTCCTCCTGGGCCGCAGCGGCGGGGTGGCCGCGGTGGCCGGGCCCAGCGCCGTGAAGAACGAGCTGTGCGGCGTGGTGGTCCAGACGGAGCGCAGCACCTACGACGACGGCCACGGGGGCAGCTACACCGCCGACATGGTGACCATCCTGGCCACCGACGGGGGCACCTACCAGTACCAGTGGACCGCCGACTATCTGGAGGCGGGCGACCCGGTGGGCATCAGCTTTGACGCCGACGG
The DNA here is from genome assembly GCA_949288405.1 of uncultured bacterium. GTDB lineage: Bacteria > Bacillota > Clostridia > Oscillospirales > Oscillospiraceae > Lawsonibacter. The sequence goes on from CASEKM010000005.1 coordinate 8,139, forward strand.
CGCCGTCTCCCTGAAGCGCCTGAGCTCCACCGGCCTCAGCGGTGTTGTATCCAAGGACGGCTCCAAGGTGGGAGACGTGCCCTTCGCCCACGGGGCGGAGATCCTGGACGTCACCGGCAGCAGCGCGGTGAAGATCTTCCCAGACCGCCTGGCGGGCATGAACCTGACCCGGGATATGGTCACCTACTACTCCTGCAACGGCAGCGGCGAGATCGAGCGGATGATCCTGGACGACGCCACCGGCGACGCGGGCCGGTACGGCATCCTGATCCGCATGGAGACCATGGGGGAGGGCATGAACAAGCTCTACTCCTACGAGTACGACCTGAACGGCTCCTCCTACTCCCTGCCCGCCATCACCACCAAATTCCCCGTGTCCACCGGCGGCATCCGGGTGGTGGGCGACCCCGCCGACCCGGACCGGCTGTACTCCCTCACCAAGGTGGAGGACGGCTCCCTCACCGGCGGGCGGCTCAAGGCGGGCAGCCGCAGCTATCAGATCGCCCAGCAGGTGGTGGTCTACGAGTACCGGGACCGCCAGTACTTCCCCTCCACCCTGGACCGGGTCCAGGACCTGGGGCTGACCCTCACCGGTTGGTACGACCGGCCGGAGAATCAGGGCGGCCGCATCCGGGTCATCGTGGCCAAATAATCCTTCCCGCTCCCACAGGGGCCGGCAGACGCCGGCCCCTGTTTGTTTGTAAACGGCCCTCTGTCCCGCGCGACCGCCCGAGTCTGGGCGGGGGCAGCCGCCCGCCTCGAACGGGATCAAATCCCCCGGGAGCCCTGCGGCGCAGGGTTCCCGGCAAGCGCAGCGTGGACTTTTGTGCCGCTGTGCGGCGCAAAAGTAACGGGATTTTTTATATTCCCCCTTGACAAAGCTCCGCTTCCGCCTATAATATGAAGTGTACTTCACGTGAAGTACACTTCATATTAAACAAGAGAGGTGGGATGCCGCTTGAAAACCAGGGTGAAGGAGCTGCGGACGGCGGCCGGCATGACCCAGCAGCAGCTGGCCGACCTGGTCCGCGTCTCCTCCCGGACCATCATTTCACTGGAAAAGGAGCAGTACAACCCCTCCCTCCTGCTGGCCTACCGCCTGGCGCTGGTGTTCGGGGTGACGGTGGAGGACCTGTGCTGCCTGGAGGAAAATCTGAAACTGGAGGAACAGAAGTATGAAGATCTATCATAAGAAAAACTTTGCCGCGGGGCTGTTTTTCACCCTGCTGGGGATCGGGTTTCTGGTCCTCTTCCTGGTGAAGCGGGAGGTCCAACTCAAGTCTCTGGTGTGCTGTGTGTTCAGCCTGCTCCTGGGGCCGGGGATGCTGCTGCGCAGCCTGGACCGGAAGCTCTCCTACCAGGACAAGATCGACGAGCGGGACGAGCGGAACCTTTTAGTCAAGCTGCACGCCAAGAGCCTGACCTGCTCCATCGTCCAGTACGCCCTGCTGGGCGCGTGTGTCCTGTGCACCGTGGGTGCGGTCCTCTACAAGGGCAACCCGGATGGGCAGCAGATCTTCGGCGGCATGCTGGTGGTGTCCGGGGTGATGTGGTTTGTCTCTCTGCTGTCGGAGATGCTGTGCCTGCGGCACTATGAGAAGCGGCTGTAAGGGCGCGCAGATGGGGAATCTCCTCCCCTGCTCAGGCGCAGCCCCTACCATATCTTTGAAATAGAAAGTAAAAATGAGGTGTCTTCTATGTCTCGAACAAGACGAACCGAACAGCGCACCCTTCAGGACCTGGGCCTGCTCCCCGACGAGCGGGACCGGGAGCTGGAGCGGGCCGCCCGCGGCCGGGCCTGCTCTGTCCTGATCACCGTCTCCCTGCTGATGGCGGCGGCCTGCCTGCTCCAGGGGGACTCCGCCTGGGCCCCCCTGCTGGCCCTCACCCCTCTGAGCTGGGCCGTCCAGCACTTCTCCCGGTTTGCGGCGGATGGGAAGCGCCTGTACCTGGTCCTGGCCCTGCTGTCCGGAGCGGCCGCCCTGGCCCTGCTGGGCTGGTATCTGATCCAGGGACAGGAGGGCGGTATGTTCTCCATCGGCCGGCTGACCGGCTTTGCCGTGCTGTCCAGCCTGCTCATCTCCCTGGCGGGGCTGGTATTTCTGGCATTGTTCCTGGCATTTCTATTTGTAAAAGGAAAGTGGAGCCGCATGAACGGGGACAAGTGGGAGCGCTACTTCCAGTCCATCCCCACCCTGGGCCTGCTGGTGCGGCTGGGCGGACTGATGTCCCTGGCCATGGTGCTGGTGTCCATCCTCAGCGTCCCCCTGTTTCAGCTTCTGGGCTTTCCCGCCCCGGAGCGGCTCTCCCTGGTGCTGCTGGCGGCGGGCCTGGCCTTTCTGCTGGGCAAGCTCAGCCGCCGGCGGGAGAAACTGCTGCGTCTGCTGCTGAAGCTGAAGCCGGCGGCGTAACCGCCCGATCTTCAAAAGACACATGCCGCCCATCCTCCGTCTCAGCGGAGGATGGGCGGCACAGCGTTACAGCCCAGGCCTCAGCCGCTCCGCGGCAATTTGAATCTGTTCCTGGGTGGGCGTCCAGTAGAATTTGATTTCCACGATGCGTTTCTCCCAGCAGACCAGATAGCTGTCGTCCAGCTCCCCGTCTCTCCAGGAAACCTGGTAGACCTCCTGCGCGTTCCAGGGGGCGGGGTCCACCGGCGTCAGGTATTTCTCCAAAACTTCGTCCTGGTTGTCGCGGATGAACCCGTCCTTGACAAAATCGTAGAGGAGCGGAACCTTCACGTGGGTGATCTCATAGCGGAGCTCATATCCCCGGACCTCCTGCCCATACAGCAGGTCCTGCCGGTAGTCCCCATAGGCCAGGAGGGGGCTCTCCTGGAGCCGGGCCTCCTTGGACCAGCGGGCGTCCACCTGGGCCAGATCCTCCACCTCCAGGGGGATGGGGTCGTCGTAGATGTCCATGGTCCGCCCGTCCCAGTCATACTGTCCCACCGGCTGGCTCTCCTCCCCCAGTGGGAGCCAGCCCCGGAGGCTGGCCGCCACGATCACGCCGGTCCCCGCGATGACCAGGACAAAAATGGCGGCGCAGGTCACCGCCAGGTTGACCCAGCGGGAGACGCCCCGGCGCTTCAGCGCCCCCAGCATCCAGCGGGTCAGGAGGATGGGGACGGCCGTAACCACCGCCGCGGAGAGCAGGAACAGGAGGTGGCTGCTGCTGGCCGAGAAGGAGAGAAGCAGAAATACCGTGGCCAAGCCCACCGCCGCCCAGGAGAGCCAGGGGTGGGCCCGGACCGGCAGAAAGACACCCTGTTCCGCCGCCTCCTTGGCCCGCCGCTCCCAGCGGAAGTAGAAGATCAGCTCCCAGACTGTCATCAGCAGGAGCAGCAGCCAGAGGGGGATGGTAAAGAGCCGGCTGGTGTCGGAGAGGTAGTCCGCCGGGTCCCGCCGCAGCTGGGACAGCTGCAGGTACAGAGACCAGAGGACCAGAAGGGCGACGGCCACCTGGCCCACCAGCACCTTTTTCTTCATGGTCCGGTGGATGTTGTCCACCTGGGGCACCGGGTCGGTGTCGATGGGGACGGCGTCCTCCCGGTCGGTGCAGAAGATCTGCATGGCGTCCCACCGCAGCACCAGCCGCCACCCGTCCTGGGCGCACAGCTCCTCCTTCTCCAGCTGCTTCTCGCTGGGTCTGGGGTCAAACTCCGAGGCCCCGGGGAAATAGGTCACGGCGAACCGGAGCTTCTGGGGCGGGATCTTCGTATAGGTCCAGAACAGATTGCCCGCCTTTTGGATCATCCAGCCCCGGGCGGCCATCTGTTCCAGCTTTTGCTGGATGGCTTCTGAATCGTAAAAGGAAACGTTGACCAAAGTCCGCTTCACGGTGCTCATAGAGGCTCCTCCTTTCCAAGCAGGTGCTCATAGTCGGCGGCCTGGGACCGGATGCGCCGGTACTCCCGGTCCAGCATCTGCCGCCCCTTCTCCGTGATGATATAGCTGCGCCGGCGGCCCTCCGCCCTTCCCTCCTGGATCATCCCCTCGGCGGTGAACTGCTCCAGCAGGTCGTAAAGGGTCCCCGAGCCGATGCTCACCCGGCCCGCCGTCAGGGTGCGGACCATCTCCAGAATCTCCACCCCCCGGCGCTCCTGGTTCAGGCAGAGCAGGATATAAAACATCTGCTCGGTGAGGGTCTTGAACCGCTCTCTGGGCATCTCCCCACCTCCGTTTCTCGATGATCGAGTTTTTCTAATTTCATTATAACTCGAATATCGAGAAAGTCAAGAACATGTTTCCATCTCCACATCCCGCTTGTGTACCTCTGAGGCGCTCTCATAATTTGAGATTTCTCTTTCTTTTGGGGAAAAGAAGTGCTATGATAAATGTGTAGAAAAGCCTGTTCCCCTGGAACAGAAGGAGGAACGTACATGTTCGATCCCATTGGATTTATCGGCACCGGCACCATGGGCTCCGCTGTGGCCCGGGCCGTGCGGAAGGGAGCGCCCGAGGCGGAGCTGCTTCTGGCCAACCGCACCCCCGCCAAGGCGGAGAAGCTGGCGGCAGAGCTGGGGGCCCGGTCTGTGGACAACGAGACGGCGGCCCGCACCTGCTCTCTGATCTTCCTGGGGGTGAAGCCCCAGATGATGGCCGGGATGCTGGCGCAGATTTCCCCCATCCTGGCAGCGCGCACCGACCGGTTCGTGCTGGCCTCCATGGCCGCCGGGCTGGACGCCGGAAAGATTCAGGAGATGGCCGGGGGGGAGTACCCGGTGATCTGCCTCATGCCCAACACCCCTGTGGCCGTTGGCGCCGGTGTGGTGGAATACTACGGCCTGGGCGCCACCGAGGCGGAGCTGGACGCCTTTCAGGCCCTGCTCGCCCCCGCCGGTCTGGTGGACCGGATCGACCCGGGCCAGCTCAACGCCGCCAGCGCCGTGTCCGGCTGCGGCCCCGCCTTCTGCGCCCTGTTCATCGAGGCGCTGGCCGACGGGGCGGTGGCCTGCGGCCTGCCCCGGGCCAAGGCCCTGGCCTACGCCGCCCAGATGGTGGAGGGCACCGCCCGCCTGATGCGGGAGACGGACTCCCACCCCGGCGTCCTCAAGGACGGGGTGTGCTCCCCCGGGGGCACCACCATCCAGGGGGTGCGCACTCTGGAGGAGCGGGGCTTCCGCTCCGCCGCCATGGAGGCGGTCATCGCCGCCTATGACAAGACCGTCTCCCTGGGAAAATGATCCTTTGAACCAACCTGAAAGGGGTTTTCTGATATGAGAATCGTGGTAAAAGTCGGCACCTCCACCCTGGCCCACGCCACCGGGCGCATGAACATCCGCCATGTGGAGGACCTGGTGAAGGTCCTCAGCGACCTGAAGAACGCGGGACACGAGATGATCCTGGTGTCCTCCGGCGCCATCGGCATGGGGGTGGGCAAGCTGAACCTGCCCGGCAAGCCCAGCGACATGCCCACCAAGCAGGCCGCCGCCGCCGTGGGCCAGTGCGAGCTGATGTACACTTATGACCGGCTGTTTTTGCAGTACAACCACACCGTGGCCCAGATCCTCCTCACCGGCGAGGATGTGGACGACGACGAGCGCCGCCAGAACTTTGAGAACACCATGGAGCGGCTGCTGGAGCTGGGCTCCCTGCCCATCATCAACGAGAACGACACCGTGGCCACCGCCGAGATCAAGGTGGGCGACAACGACACCCTGGGCGCCATTGTGGCCAAGTGCGTGAAAGCCGACCTGCTGGTCCTCCTCAGCGACATTGAGGGCCTGTACACCGCCGACCCCCGGAAGGACCCCAGCGCCAAGCTGATCCCCGTGGTGGAGGAGGTCACCCCCGAGATCGAGGCCCTGGCCGGCGGCGTGGGCTCCGGCCTGGCCACCGGAGGGATGGCCACCAAGCTGCGGGCCGCCAAGATGGTGAACGCCGTGGGCTGCGACATGATCATCACCAACGGGGAGCACCCGGAGGTCCTCTACGACATCGCCGAGGGGAAGGCCGTGGGGACCCGGTTTGTGGGGAAGAAGTAATCTGTTTATGCGGGGGAATTTCGCCTCTGCGGCGGCGGGCAGGGTTCCGCCATCTCCGCGCTAAGAGCCGCCCTTCGGGCGGTTGCGCTCCGAAACGCGCCTGCGGGCGCAGTGCGGGGCGGGTTTCTTTCCCAACGATGGGAAAGAAACCAAAGGATCGCCGGGGGACGGCTCAGGATGAGCACTTCGTGCTCATAGTCGCCCTCCCTATCCCCTCTGGCCTGCGGCCATCTCCCTACCCCTTTTGTCCCTTCGGGACATTTCCCCCTGACAGGGGGAGTCGGCCCCGTCCCCCGTTACGGGGGACGCCCCCTGAAATGTATCCTAAAATTTCCGGCGCGCAAAATCTGAGTGCGTGTCTAAATTCCCGCCGCCCCACTGGGGCCTGGGTTTGCAAAAATTGATGCTGGTGCGATTCCGCTTGTGCGCCTGACTTTGCCGAGCCAACGCTCTCGGTGCGAGAGCTGACGGGCCGGTCTTGGACCGGCCCCTACGAAAAAGAACGCAGCCGTTCCCGTATCAACCGTAGGGGACCCAGGCCCGCCTGTCCCGGATGGTTCGTAATCGCTCCGTAGGGGCGGCCCCACGTGGCCGCCCGCCCAGCCTTCCCCCTCCAAAGGGGCAGATGAGGGTGACTTCTTGGCGGCTCAGGCAATCCCCGGCGGGAGGCCCAAGGACCTCCCCTACCCAAACCTGGAAGATTCGTGGGAGACCTGTAGGGCGGGGGCTTGCCCCCGCCGCCGTTGAGGTTTCTGCCCCCTCTGTAGGGCGCAACGACCTCGGCGCGCCGCCTGTGAAGTCCCCTCCCCCTGTAAGGGCGCGGCCTCCCGGACGCACCGTTCCGCCCACGGGCGGGCGACCGCAAGGGTCGCCCCTACAGGGTTGTAAGAACGTATGCAAGACCTGGAACCCTCGGGCGGCCCAGTGTGCCGCCCCTGCGGAGATCAAGAAACGTCTCAGGATACGCCGATCCCCTGAGCCGCGCCCCGGCGCCTCTTTGGTTTCTTTCTGGGCATCCAGAGAGAAGCTCGCCGCCCGCACTGCGCCCGCAGGCGCGTTTCGGAGCGCAACCGCCCGAAGGGCGGCTCTTAGCGCGGAGATGCGGCGAACCCCAATTTGACAACAAAAATAAAGAAGGTGACCACCTATGACTACGCAAGAACTGCTCCAGAAAGCCAAGGGGGCCAAGACCGCCATGGCTCTGGCCGATACCGAGACCAAAAACAAGGCCCTCAACGCCATGGCCGACGCCCTGGAGCGGCGCCAGGCGGACATTTTGGCCGCCAATGAACAGGATCTGGAGGCCGCCCGGGGCACCATGTCCTCGGTGATGATGGACCGGCTGGCCCTGAACCCCGACCGGATCGTCGGCATGGCCCAGGGCATCCGGGAGGTGGCCCAGCTCCCCGACCCGGTGGGTGCCGTCCTGAACCATGTGGAGCGCCCCAGCGGCATCGTAGTGGAGAAGACCGCCGTCCCCATGGGGGTCATCGCCATCATCTATGAGAGCCGCCCCAACGTCACCAGCGACGCCGCCGCCCTGGCCCTGAAGGCGGGCTCCGCCTGCGTCCTGCGGGGGGGCAAGGAGGCCCACCGCTCCGCCGCCGCCATCGTGGCCGCCCTGAAGGAGGGCCTGTCCGCCGCCGGGCTGCCCGGTGACGCCCTCCAGCTGGTGGAGGACACCACCCGCGCCTCCTCCAACGAGCTGATGACCGCCACCGGCTATGTGGACCTGCTCATCCCCCGGGGCGGAGCCGGTCTCATCCGGGCCTGCGTGGACAACGCCACCGTCCCGGTGATCGAGACGGGCACCGGCATCTGCCACATCTATGTGGACGGGGCCGCCGATCAGGAGATGGCGCTGAACATCATCGAGAACGCCAAGTGCTCCCGCCCCTCGGTGTGCAACGCCGCCGAGGCCTGCCTGGTGGACCGCTCCATCGCCCAGGAATTCCTGCCCAAGCTGAAGCAGCGCCTGGTGGACGGCCGCGCCGCCCGGGGCGCCATCTCCGTGGAGCTGCGCCTGGACCCGTCCGCCGCCCAGATCATCCCCGGCACCCCCGCCGGTCCCGACGACTTCGACACGGAATTTCTGGACTATGTGCTGGCCGTGAAGGTGGTGGACGGGGCGGAGGGGGCCGTGGCCCACATCACCGCCCACTCCACCGGCCACTCCGACGCCATCGTGACGGCGGACGAGGAGACGGCCAAGCGGTTCCTGGCCCAGGTGGACTCCGCCGCCGTGTACTGGAACGCCTCCACCCGCTTCACTGACGGGGGAGAGTTCGGCCTGGGGTGCGAGATGGGCATCTCCACCCAGCGCCTCCACGCCCGGGGCCCCATGGGGCTCCAGGAGCTGTGCACCTACAAGTACGTGGTCCGGGGCACCGGTCAGATCCGGTGAGCCCCCGGCGGTTTCCGCCATTTTCCTGCTGACAGCCCCTGCGTTCCGGCGTACAATGGAAGCAGACTGCCGCTGATCTTGATACCAGTTCCCCGGGACCCGCGCCCCCGGAGCTGTGTATAGTTCCATCCGCCTTGTGTCTCATCAGAAAGGACTGATTCCATTGAACCATTATCTCACTGGGTTCTGCCAGACGACGGAGAAGCTCCTGGACTCCAACCAGGTGCGCATGATGGGCCGGTGGAAACACCACGGCCAGATCAGTACGCTGGACCACTCCCTGTTTGTGGCCTACTGGTCCTATCGCCTGGCCCGGAAATTCGGGTGGGATGAACACGCCGCCGCCCGGGGCGGACTGCTCCACGATTTGTACCTGTACAACTCCAAGGACAAGTCCGCCCACCCCGGCCTGCAGTGCTTCGACCACCCCCGGGCCGCCGCCCGGAACGCGGCAGGACTCACCGCCCTCTCCGACAAGGAGAAGAACATCATTTTGTCCCACATGTGGCCGCTGGGCGGCCAGCTCCCCCGCTCCCGGGAGGCCTGGCTGGTGGACCTGGTGGATACCTTCTGCGCCGGCCTGGAGCTGGCCGGGATCTACCACCCCGCGCGCCTGCGGGAACAGCTGGGCGTAACGCCCCTTCTGGAGGAGGAGCCCGCCCTCGCCCCCTGCTGACGGACAAATGGCCGCCGTTCCAGGACAACTGGGGCGGCGGCCTCCTTTTGTTTGGGCAATTTTGCACAAAAATGCGGCAAATCTGCCGATTTTAAAAAAATTTTTCTTGTCCCCTCAAAATTTCCCTGTTAATATGCTATAATGTCCATGTGAGACGGAAAGGGCCGCTGCGCCCATTTACAAATATCTGTTTTCAGGAGGTCATCAAACTCATGGATGAGTTTTCCGCAAAGCGCCAGGCCCTGCTGGCGGCGGGCGTCAGGATGATGGACCCCTCCACGGTCTATGTGGAGGAGAGCGTCACCGTAGGGCCGGGAACTTTGCTGCTCCCCGGCACCATCTTACGGGGAAAGACGGCGGTGGGCGCCGGCTGTGAGATCGGCCCCAACACCATGCTGGTGGACTGCACCGTGGGGGACCACGTGACCATCAACTCCTCCCAGTGCAACGAGAGCACCATCGATTCCGGCGCCCATGTGGGTCCCTTCGCCTACATCCGCCCCAACTGCCACGTGGGCTCCGACGTAAAGGTAGGGGACTTCGTGGAGCTGAAGAACTCCACCATCGGGGCGGGCACCAAGATCTCCCACCTCACCTATGTGGGGGACGCGGACGTGGGCCGGCAGGTGAACTTCGGCTGCGGCACCGTCCTGGTCAACTACGACGGCAACCGGAAGTACCGCTCCACCATCGGGGACCACTGCTTCATCGGCTGCAACACCAACCTGGTCTCCCCCGTCCACATCGGGGACGGGGCCTACACCGCCGCCGGCTCCACCATCACCCAGGATGTGGAGCCCGACGCCCTGGCCATCGCCCGGGCCCACCAGGTGGACAAGCCCGGCTGGGCGGCCGCCCACCGGGCCAAGAAGGAAGCCAAGTAGGGCTCTTGTTTCGTGCATCCATTCGGTTCATATAGCACCGCAGTACCTGGAGAAACAGAAATTGAGGGGGACCGGGGGCCCCGGGCTGTCCTCACGATTATGGAAGGAAGTTGAGTATGATCACACACGGGAAAAGCATCAAAATTTTTACCGGCAACTCCAACCCGGAACTGGCCAAGGCCATCTGCCAGGAGCTGGGCGTCCCCCTGGGCAACTCGGAGGTAGGCTCCTTCGCCGACGGCGAGAACTTCGCCTCCATCTATGAGACCGTCCGCGGCTCGGACGTGTTCGTGGTCCAGTCCACCTGTCCCTTTGTGAAGGACGGCGTCTCCCACACCGTCAACGACGCGCTCATGGAGCTGCTCATTATGATCGACGCCCTGCGCCGGGCCTCCGCCGGCCGGATCACCGCCGTGATCCCCTACTTCGGCTACGCCCGCCAGGACCGGAAGACCAAGCCCCGCGATCCCATCTCCGCCAAGCTGGTGGCCAACATCATCACCCGTGCGGGCGCGGACCGGGTGCTGACCATGGACCTGCACGCCAACCAGATCCAGGGCTTCTTTGACATCCCGGTGGACAATCTGCTGGGCTCCCCCATCTTTGTCAACGAGTTCTTCCGCAAGTACGCCGCCCTCCAGGACGAGACCATGGTGGTCTCCCCCGACGTGGGCTCCGTGGCCCGTGCCCGGGCCTTCGCCCAGAAGCTGGCCATGCCTCTGGCCATCGTGGACAAGCGCCG
>CASEKM010000006.1 GCA_949288405.1 uncultured bacterium
GGCCCTGGTGCGCAAGGCCAACACCACCGACGAGTCCATCCTCTCCCTGCTGCGCAACGAGAACAAGGAGCTGGCCGAGGAGAACTCCAACAAGAACACTATGATCGCCGCCACCCAGCGGGACTACATCGCCGGCGAGGTGAGCCGGGACCTGACTCGCCGCATCCTCCTGCCCGAGTACATCTCCAAGGCCCACGACGAGGGGGCCATCCACTTCCACGACGCGGACTACTTCATCCAGCCCATCTTCAACTGCTGCCTCATCAACATCGGGGACATGCTGGACAACGGCACCGTCATGAACGGCAAGCTCATCGAGTCCCCCAAGAGCTTCCAGGTGGCCTGCACCGTCATGACCCAGATCATCGCCTGTGTGGCCTCCAACCAGTACGGCGGCCAGAGCGTGGACCTGCGTCACCTGGGCAAGTACCTGCGCCGGAGCCGGGAGAAGTTCCGTAAGCACATGTCCTATGAGTGCGCCGGTCAGGTGGACGAGGCCACCCTGGAGCGGCTGGTCAATGACCGGCTGAAGGACGAGCTGAAGAGCGGCGTGCAGACCATCCAGTACCAGATCAACACCCTGATGACCACCAACGGCCAGTCCCCCTTCGTCACCCTGTTCCTGAACCTGCGGGAGGACGACCCCTACCTGGAGGAGAACGCCATGATCGTGGAGGAGGTGCTCCGCCAGCGGCTGGAGGGCATCAAGAACGAGAAGGGGGAGGCAAGTACGACTACATCACCCAGCTGGCCGTCAAGTGCTCCGCCAAGCGCATGTACCCCGACTACATCTCCGCCAAGAAGATGCGGGAGAACTATGAGGGCAACGTGTTCTCCCCCATGGGCTGCCGCTCCTTCCTGGCCCCCTGGAAGGACGAGAACGGAAACTACAAGTTCGAGGGCCGGTTCAACCAGGGGGTGGTCTCCCTGAACCTGCCCCAGATCGGCATTCTGGCCCGGGGGGACGAGGAGAAGTTCTGGAAGCTGCTGGACGAGCGCCTCCAGCTGTGCTTCGAGGCCCTCATGTGCCGCCACAACGCCCTGAAGAACGTGCGCTCCGATTCCAGCCCCATCCACTGGCAGTACGGGGCCATCGCCCGCCTGCCCAAGGGGGCCCCCATCGAGCCCCTGCTGTATGGCGGCTACTCCTCCATCTCCCTGGGCTACATCGGCCTGTACGAGGTGACCAAGCTCATGCGGGGCTGCTCCCACACCCAGCCTGAGGGCCAGAAGTTCGCCATGCAGGTGATGGACCGGCTCCGCGCCGCCTGTGATCAGTGGAAGAAGGAGACCAACATCGGCTTCGCCCTGTACGGCACCCCGGCGGAGAGCCTGTGCTACCGCTTCGCCCGCATCGACAAGGAGCGCTTCGGCACCATCCCCGACGTCACCGACAAGGGCTACTACACCAACAGCTACCACGTGGACGTGCGGGAGCACATCGACGCCTTCGACAAGTTCACCTTTGAGAGCCAGTTCCAGAAGATCTCCACCGGCGGGTGCATCTCCTATGTGGAGATCCCCAACATGCGCCACAACCTGGAGGCCCTGAAAGAGGTGGTCCGGTTTATCTACGACAACATCCAGTACGCCGAGTTCAACACCAAGAGCGACTACTGCCAGTGCTGCGGCTACGACGGGGAGATCCTGATTAACGACGACTTCCAGTGGGAGTGCCCCGTGTGCCACAACAAGGACCAGAACAAGATGAACGTCACCCGCCGCACCTGCGGATACCTGGGTGAAAACTACTGGAACGTGGGCAAGACCAAGGAGATCAAGGCGCGGGTACTTCATCTTTAATTTGAGAGTGAAGAGTTGAGAGTGGAGTGTGAAGATTTTGAATCTCTCCACTCTTCACTCTCTCACTCTTCACTCTGAAAACCGGAGGTTTTCCATGAACTACGCTGACATCCGCCCCATCGACGTGGCCAACGGGCCGGGCATCCGGGTCTCGGTCTTTGTGTCCGGCTGCACCCACGCCTGCCCGGAGTGCTTCAACCCGGAGGCCTGGGACTTCGGCTACGGCCAGCCCTTCACCCAGGCGGAGATCGGCCGGGTGCTGGAGGCCCTGGAGCCCGCCTATATCAGGGGGCTGTCCCTCCTGGGGGGCGAGCCCTGCCACCCCCGGAACCAGGGGGCGGTGCTGGACCTGGTGCGCCAGGTGCGGGAGCGGTTCCCGGAGAAGGACGTGTGGTGCTACACCGGCTATTTGTTTGAGGACCTGGCCGCCGGGAAGGTGGGGGACCACGGCCGGGAACTGCTGGAGCAGCTGGACGTGCTGGTGGACGGACCCTTTGTTATCGCCCTGAAAAACCTGGGGCTGCGGTTCCGGGGCTCCTCCAACCAGCGGATCATAGAGGTGCGGCCCTCCCTGGAGCGGGGGGAGCCGGTGCTGTGGGACGAGGCCTCCGTGGAATAAGCGGGCATAAAAATAGAGACGGCTGAACGCCGTCTCTATTTTTGCATCCTGGCCCAGGCGCGCAGGCAGCCCAGGGCCCGGGGGGACAGGAGGAGCAGGGCGGTCAGGTTGGGCAGGGCCATGAGGGCGGAGCACAGGTCCACCAGCTGCCACAGGGCCTGGGTGTCCGACACCGCCCCCAGGACCACGCACCCCAGGAACACCGCCCGGTAGAGGGGCAGAAACCGGTCCCCGCCGGTGAGATAGCGCAGCCCCTGCTGTCCGTAGCAGCTCCACCCCAGGATGGAGGAGAAGGCGAACAGGATCAGGCTCAGGGCCACCGCCCACCCCCCGGCGGGCCCCAGCACCGAGGCGAAGGAGGCGGCGGTGAGGGGGACCCCCAGCTCGGAGTCGGGGACCTGCCCGCTCTGGAGGCGGCGGAGGGCCTCCTCCGGCACATAGACCCCGCTGACCAGGATGACCAGGGCGGTGACGGTGCACACCAGGAGGGTGGAGACGAACACCTCGAAGATGCCCCACATCCCCTGCCGGGCGGGGTGGTCCGTTTGGGCGGCCCCGTGGGCCATGGCGGAGGTGCCCAGCCCCGCCTCGTTGGTGAACACCCCCCGGGCCACCCCCTGCCGCCGGGCGGCGGTGAGGGTGTACCCCGCGCCGCCCCCCAGGGCGGACTCCGGGTCCAGGGCGCAGGAGAAGATGAGGGAAAAGGCCCGGGGCAGCTCCTCCGCCCGGACGAGCAGCACCAGGGCGCCGCTCCCCAGGTACAGCAGGGCCATAAGGGGCACCAGCCGCTCCGATACCCGGGCGATCCGCCCCATGCCGCCCCAGATGGCCAGTCCGGCCAGCAGGGCGGTCCCCAGACCCACCAGCAGCCGGTCCCAGCCGAAGGCGGACTGGAGGGCGGAGGCGATGGAACCCGATTGCACCAGATTCCCGCCCGCCAGGGCGGCGGGGAGGCAGGCCAGGGCGAACCAGGCGGCCAGCCGGGGGGCGTGGAGGCCGTCCCGCAGGTAGAACATGGGGCCGCCCTGCCGCCCGCCCCCGGGGGCGGCGGTCTGATACGCCACAGACAGCAGTTTTTCCACACACCCTGTGGACATTCCCAGCAGGGCGGACGCCCACATCCAGAACACCGCCCCCGGCCCTCCCAGATAGATGGCCATGGCCACCCCGGCGATGCTGCCCGTGCCGATGGTGGAGGCCAGGGCGGTGGCCAGGGCCTGGAGGGAGGAGATGCCGCCGTCCCGCCTCCGGTCCTGTCCCCCGGGGCGGAGCAGGCTGCCCGCCGTCTCCCGCCACCACAGCCGGAAGCGCCGCAGGGGGAAGAAGCCGCTCCCCACCGTCAGCACCAGGCCGGTAAACAGAAAGAGCCCCAGCAGCCAGGGGTTCCACAGCGCGTCGGCCAGCCGTCCCAGGAGAGACACAGAGCACCACCTCCCAAACAAGAGAGCCGGGACCGCCCGCAGGCGGTCCCCGGCTGGTTCAGTGTATGAGGGGCGGGGGAGAGGTAGTCCTGATTTCAGCTCTCCATCCGGTCGGTGACCTTGTAAATTAGATACAGGATCACCGCCAGGACGGCAGCAATCCCCGCGTGGAGGGAGAACAGAGTCTGCCGCAGGAGCATGCAGATGAGGAAGAATAGCACCATGCCTACAAATATCCCAATCACCTGCACCTTGGTGGGACTCCGGTCCTCAAATGAAGTGCGGCAGACATACTCCACCAAACCATAGGAAAAGGCAATGATGAGGGCGCCCCCCAGCAGCTGTCCCAGTTTGACGGGGAGCCAAAGGGTGAAGGGGCCCAGGACCAGGGCGTTGAACAGACCGAATCCCAGCCAGATGACCACCAGCACCGCGGCGCACAGGCTGACCACGCTCAAACCGTAGATGGTCCGTTGTCCGGCACTGCGCCGGGGCAGCTCCGCCAGGATCTCGTCGCAGAAGGCCTGATAGTCTGTCCCGATGATGGTCTGGGCGCTCTGGCCGCGGGCCTCTCCCTCCAGGAGCATGTCGGTGATGTCCCGGCGCACCTGCTCCTGCTGCAGAATAGGAGTGGAGGAGCCCCGCAGATAGGCGACGATGTCGGTGAGGACCTTCTGACTTTCTGGGGACAGGTCCTTTTCCCGTCGGTTGTTTTCCTCCAGCAGCTGTTTGGTGGCTTTATTCATGGTCAGCATCTCCTTTCAGGGCGGAGAGCAGATTGCCCACCGCCTGGGACAGTTCGGTGTAGTGTTCAATGAATTGCTGGAGCTCCGCCTCCCCCGCCGGGGTGAGGGAGTAGTATTTCCGCTTGGGTCCCAGCTCCGAGGGGCGGAAGGCGGCGGACACCAGGCCGTTTTTCTCCAGCCGCAGCAGCAGGGGGTAGATGGTGCCCTCGGGCACCGCCCCAAAGCCGTAGGCCGCCAGCTGGCTGGAGATCTCATAGCCGTAGGTCTCCTGTTGGGACAAGATCCCCAAAATGCACCCCTCCAGGGTGCCCTTGAGCATCTGGGATGGGATCATGGGCGGGCCTCCTATCTATCTTGCATTGCAAAGTACCTTGTGACTATATTGTAAAACAAGATAGTTGTGTTGTCAAGGGCAAAATAAAAAGCGGACCCGACCAATATCGGGTCCGCTTTTCAGCGAATAAAATTGGGACAGACTGTCTTAGTGTTGCACAGCCTTCTGAGCGGCGCGCTTCTTGCCGTAGGACACGATGGCCACCACGTAGGCGATGGTCAGCACCGCGCCGATGGGGTAGGAGATGGTCCAGGGCAGGTTGAAGCCGATGGTGGCGTTGGCAATGAAGGAGGAGCAGATGAAGGTGTAGAAGGCGCCCGGGATCAGGGGCATCCACACGAACTTGGACTTGCCGCTCTCAAACAGCCACACGGAGATGCACACGAAGGCGAACAGGGACAGGGTCTGGTTGGACCAGGCGAAGTAGCGCCACAGCATCTGGAAGCCGTCGGTGTCCAGCTTGGCCCACACGATGATGCCGGCCACCAGCACGAACACAGGGGCGGCCAGGCTCAGACGCTTGGCATTGGTGGACTGGTCGATGTGCAGGGACTCGGACAGGGTCAGGCGCAGAGCGCGCAGGGCGGTGTCGCCGGAGGTGACGGGCAGGACGATGACGCCCAGCAGGGCGATGATGCCGCCCACAGGGCCCAGGATGTGCTTGCACACCACGCCGATGGTGGCGGTGGCCAGGCCGGCGGAAGCGGCCTGCTCGCCCAGGTTGTACACGCCCATGGCGCCGGCGGCCCACACCATCGCGATGAAGCCCTCCAGGACCATCATGTTGTAGAAGGTCATGCGGCCCTGCTTCTCGCTCTTGACAGTCCGGCTGATGATAGCGGTCTGAGTGGAGTGGAAGCCGGACAGAATGCCGCAGGCCACGGTGACGAAGAACACGGGGATGAAGTGGCCGGTGGAGAAGTAGTCCTGATAGCTGAAGGCCACCTGAGCACCGTCAGCGGTGGTGGTGAAGGCCAGGGGGGACACCCACTCGTCCCAGATGTTCAGCAGGGGGAAGTCCAGGACAAAGATGCCCACGAACACGCCCACGGCGGAGAACAGCAGGACGGCGCCGAAGATGGGGTAGATCCGGCCGATGATGGCGTCAATGGGGAACACGGTGGCGATCAGGTAGTAGGCGAAGATCACGCCGTAGATGATCCAGGTGGTGTAGTCGTCCGCCTTGCCGGAGAAGCCGAACACCTGGGTGGCGGCGATGTCGCCGGGGGTGTACACAAACACGGCGCCCACCAGCAGGAGCAGCACGCACACAAAGATGTTGTACACGGTGAAAATGCCCTTGTTGGTGTACTTGCGGATCATTTCGGACATCTGGGTACCGCCGTCACGCAGGCAGATCATACCGCAGAAGTAGTCGTGCATTGCACCACCGATGATGTTGCCGATGGGGATGGTGATGAACGCGATGGGGCCAAACAGGATGCCCTGAATGGGGCCCAGGATGGGGCCTGTGCCTGCGATGTTCAGCAGGTTGATCAGGCTGTTCTTCCAGCAGCGCATGGGCACGTAGTCCACGCCGTCCTGCTTGGCATAGGCGGGGGTGGCCCGGTCGTCAGGACCGAAGACCTTTTCGCAGAACTTGCCGTAAATGGCGGCTCCGCCGAAGAGGATGACCAGGCCGATCACGAAGGTTGCCATACACACACTCTCCTTTATTCTCTTTTGAGCGCCCGTCTCTCTGACGGTGCCGCAGGCCGGACCCCACTTCGCCGGATGGGGAGGCCGCGCCGCCATATGTACCCAGTGAGACGCACGGCGCTCTGCCCGCCGGAGGGGCGGGCGTCCTCATAGATCTGGAAGGCCGGCACGCGTGACCTGCAGGACCTCCCAAAACGCTCTTTAGTATAGCACAGAATCTGTAAATGTAAAGGGGCATTTCCACGGAAAAGTGCAAAAATCCCAGGAAAAATCGGGCATTGCATTGAGACAGCGCGGCTCTAAAGGAAAACAAAATTGGCGAATACAGGGAAAACAGCGAAAAATCTCCCGTTCAGGAGGTCTAAGAGTTGGGTTAAATGTATTTGGTGGAAAATACCTCCAAAGGCCCCGGGATGGGGCCGCCGGGAGGGCGGACGATTGACAGAAGGGGAGGCATCGGGTACAATGGCGGTACCGAGCCGAAGGCGGAAAAATGCGCCCTTCGGAGGGGAGGAGGGAGTCCGTTGGGCCTGTTTTCCAGAAAAAAGCGTCCCCGCCCCACAGCAGGAGAGCTGTGGAGCCGCTGGAGCCGGCTGGCGCGCCCCTCCCTCTTCTTTTTGGCCGTCATCTACTATGAGGAGGTCTTTTTAAAGCTCTACTGCTTCCACGCGGTCACCCTCCCCGGCCTCTTTTTCACCCTGCTCTTCTCCATTCCCCCCGCGCTGCTGCTGGGGCTGCTGTGCGGCTGTGCCGCCCCCCGGACGGGAGGGGTCCTGCTGGCGGCGTGCACCGCCCTCCTCTCCACCTGGCTGGGGTCCCAGGCCGTCTATTACCACCTGTTCAAGACCTTCCTCACCCTGTTTTCCCTCACCAAGATGACCATGGTGGCCGGGGCCTTCGGGGACATGGCGGTGGGGGAGATCGTCCTCAACTGGTTCCCCATCGTGATGGTGGCCTTGCCGGTGGTCCTGGCGGTCCTGCTCCGGGACAGGCTGTGCGCCGGAGGCCCCCTGCCCCCCAGGCCGGCCCTGAAGTGGGCGGGACTGCTGGCAGCGGTCCAGCTGGCCGCTATGGGGCTGGTGCTCCTGTGCGGCGGCGGGGTGCTCTCCCTGCGGTATATCTACTTCAACGCCGCCGCCCCGGTGCTGGAGACCCAGAACTTCGGCATGCTCACCCAGACCCAGCTGGAGGTCCGCCGGGTCCTCTTCGGCATTGAGCCGGACAAGCAGGTGCTGCCCAAGCAGGGGCTGCGGCACACCGGCCGGATCTTGGAGAGCCGGGCGGCCATGGGGGCGGGGGAGCCGGCGGTCCACGCCATGGACATCGACTTTGAGGCCCTGAAGGAGCGGGACGGGGACAACCTGGAGCTGGTGGACATGCACGACTACTTCTCCAAGGTGGAGCCCACGGCGGAAAACCAGTGGACCGGCCGGTTTGCGGGAAAGAACCTGATCTGGATCGTAGCGGAGGCCTTCTCCGACCAGATGCTGGACCCGGAGCGCACCCCCACCCTGTGGAAGCTGGCCCACGAGGGGATCATCTGCGACAACTTCTACACCCCGCTGTGGGGGGTGTCCACCTCCGACGGGGAGTATGTGACCACCACCGGCCTGGTGCCCAAGTCCGGGGTGTGGAGCTACTCCGAGTCGGCGGACAACTACATGCCCTTCGCCTTCGGCCGCCAGTTCCAAAAGCTGGGCTACCGGACCATGGCCTTTCACGACTATCTGTACACCTACTACGACCGGAACCTGTCCCACCCCAACATGGGCTATGAGTTCTATGGGATGGGCAATGGCCTGGAGCTGGAGGAGGTCATGCCCCCCTCCGACCTGGAGATGATGGAGCAGGCGGTCCCCCGGTTTGTGGACGAGGAGAGGTTCATGGTGTACATGCTCACCGTCAGCGGCCACCTGAACTACAGCCGGGAGGAGAACGCCCAGGCGGACAAGCACTATGCCCAGGTGGCGGACCTGCCCTACAGCGAGGCGGTGAAGTGCTACCTGGCCAGCCAGCTGGAGCTGGAAAAGGCCATGGAGAGCCTGCTGGACCAGCTGGAGGCGGCGGGAAAGCTGGAGGACACGGTGATCGTCCTGTCCGCCGACCACTACCCCTACGGCCTCACCGATGAGGAGTACAGCGAGCTGTACGGCCATCCGGTGGACCCGGTGTTCGAGATCTATGAGAACGGCCTGATCCTGTGGAGCGCCGACCTGGAGGAGCCCGTCCATGTGGACAAGTACTGCTCCAGCCTGGACGTGATGCCCACCCTGGCCAACCTGTTCGGCCTGGAGTACGACTCCCGGCTGATGGCCGGGCGGGACATCCTGTCCGACGAGCCGGGACTGGTGATCTTCTCCAACTACAGCTTCCTCACCGACCAGGGGGCCTACGACTCCACCACCGACACCTTCACCATGTTCGACGGCAGCCAGCCCGACCCGGAGTACGTGGCCGAGCGGGTGGCTGAGGTGCAGAACCGGGTAGCCTACTCGGCGGCCATCCTGGACTGGGACTACTACCGGGTGGTGTTCGGGGACGGGTAGGGGGTTGAGAATGCAGAATGCAGGAATGCAGAATGCAGAAATGCAGGAATGCAGAATGAGATAAGGCCTGGCAGGAGACACCCTCACAAAAAATGCCGCTTCCCGGCGCCTCAGGCGCTGGGAAGCGGCTTCTTTATGCAAACCGGAGTTCTTCCGGCGGATCTTTGGTCTGCCGCCCGGAGCAGGCCGTTGCCCGGGCCGGGCGGCAGTGAGGCGCGCATGCGCCAAAACATCAGGTCGGCCGGCCCGGTACCGGGCGGGTGGCCTGAGGGCTTCGGGCGTGCGGGACCCGGAGCCCGGCGGCGTCTTTGGAGGGAGACGCCGCGGTCAAAGGGGGAAAACACTTGGATCCTTGATCCAAGAACAGGATACCATGCTGGGCGGAAAATTTATCAAGAATTTTGGGATAAAACGTGAATAAATTGTGAATCTTTGGCGGAGCTGCCCAAGGCCGCAGGGATGCAGAAAGCCGGGACCGCTGACGCGGTCCCGGCTCGGCAGAGGCAGGGGAAATTAAGCGATGATGCCCAGCTCCGTCCACAGGTCGTTGTACAGGGTGCGGGTCTCCACCGGGCGGACCAGGTAGGCCTCGCAGTTCTCCAGCACGCTCTGGGGGGCGGCCATGATCTCATAGAGCTCCTGATCCAGGGGCTCGCCGTAGGTCTCCTCGTAGTAGGCGGGGTACTGGTCCAGGGCCTCCTGGTTGGGGGAGGCGTACCAGATGAAGTCCATGTTCTTCAGGGAGGCGTCGGTGGAGCAGATGAAGTCGATCCACTCGTGGGCCTCGTCCACGTTCTCCGCGTCCTTCAGGATGCACATGGCGTCCACGAACCAGTTGGAGCCCTCCTCAGGGACCACGTACTCCAGATCGGGGTTGTTCTCCAGCATGGACAGGTAGTCGCCGGCGTAGTAGGTGGCGATGGCGGCCTCGCCGGACTCCATCTTGTCGAACACCTCGTCCATGACCCAGGCCTGGTACACGCCCTCCTGCTTGGCGGTGGCCAGCAGGTCATAGGCGGCCCGCAGCTCCTCCTCGCTGTCGGTGTTCACCGAGTAGCCCAGGTCCATCAGGGCGATGCCCAGGGCGTCGCGGGAGTTGTTGATCATCAGCACCTGGTCGGCGTACTGGGTGTCGAACATGGCGTCCCAGCTGGTGATGGGCTCGTCCACCATGGTGGTGTTGTAGATGATGCCCAGGGTGCCCCAGGCGTAGGGGACGGTATAGAGATTCTCCGGGTCATAGGACAGATTCTTAAACCGGTCGGCGATCTTGGAGAAGTTGGGGATCTTGTCGTAGTCCAGGGGCTGGAGCATGTCCTCCTCGATGAGCTGGGAGATCATGTAGTCGGACGGCACGATCACGTCGTAGTTGGCGCCGCCCATGCTCAGGATGGAGTAGAGCTCCTCGTTGCTGGGAACGGTCTGGTAGTTGACTTCGATCCCAGTGGCTTTCTCAAACTGCTCCTCCAGGCTGGGGTCGATGTACTCGCCCCAGCTGCACACGTTCAGGACGCGCTTCTCGCCGTCACCGCTGCCGGAGCTGTCGCCGCTGTTGTTGCCGCAGCCGGCCAGCAGGCCGGCGGACAGGGCCAGGACCAGAGTGAGAGAAAGTGTTTTTTTCAATTGATCATTCCTCCAATACAAAAATGTTGGGGTCTATTTTCACGGCGTTCCCGCCGCAAAAATCAGGGGCGGAGCTGTTTGGCCGCCTTCTCCTGGCGGGCCTCCCGTACATTGATGATGACCAGCAGGACCAGGACGGTGACGAACAGCAGGGTGGACACCGCGTTGACCTCCGGGCTGATGCGCTTCTTGGTCATGGCGTAGATGCGCATGGCCAGGTTGGAGGTGGAGGAGCCGGCGGTGAAGTAGCTGATGACGAAGTCGTCCACCGACATGGTAAAGGCGATGAGCAGGCCGTTGACGATGCCCGGCTTGATCTCGGGCACCACTACCTTCCAGAAGGCCTGCATCCAGGTGCAGCCCAGGTCCTGGGCCGCGTCCACCAGGTTCTTGTCCATCTGGCGCAGCTTGGGCATGATGGACAGGATCACATAGGGGATGTTGAAGGTGATGTGGGCCACCAGCATGGTGCCGAAGCCCAGGTAGAGCTTCTCAGGCAGGCTGGTGCCCAGGCTGCCGTTGAGCCAGTGGGCCGCCTGCTCCCACAGGCCGAAGGCGGCCACGAAGAACAGGCACATGCTCACGCCGGTGACGATGTCGGCGTTCACCATGGGGATGTTGTTCACCGTCATCAGCGGGGTGCGCCACCGGCGCCTCATGTTGTAAAAGCCGATGGCGGCGAAGGTGCCGGCGATGGTGGCGATGACTGCCGCCAGAACGGACACCACCAGGGTGGTGTACAGGGCGGACAGGATCATGTCGTCCTGCAGAAGGGCCTGGTACCACTCCAGGCTGAAGCCCGCCCACACGGAGCGGCTGTTGGAGGCGTTGAAGGAGAACACCACCAGCACGATGATGGGGGCGTACAGGAACAGGAACACCAGGGCCATGGACAGCCGGCGGAAGATGGAAGAGGAGGTCTTCATAGCATCACCGCCTGTTCCTCGCCCTCACCGAAGCGATTCATCACGGTCATGCAGATCACCACAATGACCATCATCACCAGGGCCACCGCGGAGCCCAGCCAGGGGTTGTAGGCGGTGCCCTTGAACTGCATCTCGATCAGATTGCCCAGCAGCAGCTGCTTGCCGCCGCCCAGCAGCTGGGAGATGGCGAAGGTGGACACCGCCGGCACAAAGACCATGGTGACGCCCGAGAGTACCCCGGGCAGGGACAGGGGCAGGGTCACCCGGCGGAACACGGTGGCCGAGTCGGCCCCCAGGTCCCGGGCGGCCTCGATGAGCCGGTGGTCCAGCTTGACGATCACCGAGTAGATGGGCAGCACCATAAAGGGCAGGAAGTTGTACACCATGCCCAGCACCACCGCCCCCTGGGTGTTGATCATCTTAAAGTATTCGATGTCGGTGCCGAAGATGCCGTTGATGAGCTGAAACAGGCCGATGGCCTCAAAGAGCCGGTTGAGCAGGCCGGTGTTCTCCAGAATGGACATCCAGGCGTAGGTGCGCAGGAGAAAGTTCATCCACATGGGCAGCATAATGAGCATCAGGGCGACCCGCTGAAACCGGGGCCCCTCCCTGGCCAGAAAGCAGGAGATGGGGTAGCCGATGAGCAGGCAGATGAGGGTGGCGATGATGGCCAGCTTGAAGGAGCGGACGAACACCACCATATAGCTGCCGATGCGGGTGAAGTTGTCCAGCGTGAAGCCGCCGCCGGCGGCGGTGAAGGCGTACACCACCACCATGAGGATGGGGACCACCACGAAAACGGCCATCCACACCACATAGGGCACGGCGAACAGGGAGAGCTTATTCTGCTTCATCCTTGTCCTCCTCCCCCTCATCCGCCTCGGGGTCGTAGTCGGCGTCGCTGATCTCGTCATACTCCTCGCTGTAGGAGGAGTAGTCGCCGAACATACCGGAGTACTGGCTCTTCTTCATCACGTGGATGCCGTCGGGGTCGATCTTGATGCCGATGCGGCTGCCCACCGGGGACAGGTCGGTGGTCTGGATGAGCCACTTGAAGCCGTAGAAGTCCACGATGATATCGTACTGCATCCCCTTGAAGGTGACGGCGGTGACGGTGCCCTTCAGCTGGCCCTGGGCCTCGGGGACGATGTCCACGTCCTCGGGGCGGATGACCACGTCCACCGGCTCGTCCGGGAGGAACCCCTTGTCCAGACAGGCGAAGCGGCGGTTGAAGATCTCCACCACCCCGTCGGCCCGCATGATGCCGTCGATGATGTTGGACTCGCCGATGAAGTCGGCCACGAAGGCGTTTTTGGGCTCGTTATAGATGTCCTCGGGGGTGCCGATCTGCTGGATCTTGCCCTCGTCCATGACCACCACCGTGTCGGACATGGCCAGGGCCTCCTCCTGGTCGTGGGTGACATAAATAAAGGTGATGCCCATGGTCTGCTGGATGCGCTTGAGCTCGCTCTGCATGTCCTTGCGCAGGCGCAGGTCCAGGGCGCCCAGGGGCTCGTCCAGCAGCAGCACCTTGGGCCGGTTCACCAGGGCCCGGGCGATGGCCACCCGCTGCTGCTGGCCGCCGGAGAGGGAGGAGACGGAGCGCTTTTCAAAGCCCTTCAGGTTGACCACCTGGAGCATCTCGGTGACCCGCTCCTGGATCTCCTGTTCCGGGATCTTTACTTTCTTCTTGGTCTGCGGGTCCACCTTGGGGATCCGCAGGCCGAAGGCGATGTTCTCGAACACGTTGAGGTGGGGGAACAGGGCGTAGCGCTGGAACACGGTGTTGATGGCCCGCTTGTGGGGCGGGACAGAATTGATCCTCACGCCGTCAAAAAAAACATCCCCGGAGGTGGGCTCTTGAAAACCGCCGATAATTCGAAGCGTGGTCGTCTTGCCGCACCCACTGGGACCCAGCAGCGTGAGGAACTCCTTGTCATTGATATACAGGTTGATGTTGTCCAGCACGACCTCGCCGTCAAAAGCCATGGTACAGTTGGCCAGGCGGATCAATTCCTTAGACATATATCCTCCCCCTTTTCCTCAAAAAACGTCTAAAATGTCAGCTCCCTTGTTTTTATCCCCGGTATGTCTGCCTCCTACGGACAGACGTTTCCCGCCCGGGGCGTCACGGATAGCGAGATACACTATATCTGTTTACCACCGAATTGTCAATGGATTTTGTCGAAAATATTCGGGAATTTTTCCGCTGGGAAAAACCGGGCCCAGCCCAGGCGCCCCAAGGGAAAGCGCGGACTTTGAGGGAAAGGTGAGGGGGCCTGTTCCGCCCCTCCCGCTACCCCTGCGGACGGGGGAGGGAGAAGGCGGGGAAATACGTCTGGGCAAAGTCCACCGTGTCCACCTGCCAGGTGCGGCCGTTGAGGCCGTTCAGGGGGCCGGCGTCGGTGGTGAAGTGGAAGGACAGCTTGTAGGAGTACAGGGCCTGACCCCGGCGGCCGTAGGCCTTGTCCTGCTGCTGGCGGCCGTACTTGCCGTCCCCCAGAAGGGGGTGTCCGGCGGCGGCGAACTGGGCCCGGATCTGGTGGGTGCGGCCGGTGATCAGCTCGCACTCCACCAGGGAGAGCCCGCCGTTGACCGCCAGCGTCCGGTAGAGGGTGACGGCGGTCTTGCCGCCGGGCACCGGGCGGCTGTGGACGGACACCTGCTTTTTCCCCTCGTCCTTGAGCAGGAAGTTCTCCAGCCTGCCCGACCGGGGGGACATGGTCCCGTGGACCACGCAGAGATAATATTTCTCCAGCTCCCGGTCCCGGATCTTCTGGTTCATCACCCGCAGGCCCTCGGCGGTCTTGGCGGCGATGACGATGCCCCCGGTGTTCCGGTCGATGCGGTTGCACAGGGCGGGGGCGAAGGAGTTCTCCCAGTAGGGGGACCACTCCTTCTTCTGATAGAGGTAGGCCTGGATGTGGGTGAGCAGGGTGTTCACCCGCTCGCTCTCGTCGGGGTGGACCACCATGCCCGGCCGCTTGTCCAGGAGCATGATGTGTGCGTCCTCATATAAAATGTTCAGCTTGGGCTGATACAGGGAGAGAAAGGCGTTCTCCGGGGTGGGCGTTTCAAAAAACTCGTCGTTGATGTATAATTGCAGCACGTCCCCCGCGGTCAGGCGCACGTCCCGCTTTGAGCCCTTCCCGTTCACCTTCACCCGCTTCAGGCGGATGTACTTCTGGGCCAGTGGGGCCGGGAGCAGGGGGAGGGTCTTGGCCAGCCAGCGGTCCAGCCGCTGCCCCGCGTCGTTTTTGCCGATGGTAAATTCCTTCATGGTCTGCGCCCCTTTTGTCGGTTCTGTCTGGTTCACTGCCATTCCAGCATAAAAAAATCGTTTTGTCAACACAAAAAAATGTTTGACATTTCCGGGACAGGTTAGTATAATATTCTGCGTACCATTACGCGAGTAAGGGGGCTGTATCCCCGAAGGAGGGGCTTTCCATGCGGCTGGACTTGAGAGATGTGATCCATGTGCCGGACGCGGAGAAGACCTTCTCCTACCAGCTGGACCTGTCCGGGCTGGACTTTTGGGGAAGAAAGCCGGTCGTACGGCCCGTCTCAGTCGAGGGACGCGTGACCAATCACGCGGGCGCCTTGGTGCTGAGCGGAACGGCCCGCTCCGTGCTGGATCTGGTCTGTGACCGCTGCGGGAAGGAATTTTCCCGGGAGAAGGTCGTCCCACTGGACAGTCTGCTGGCTGACAAGCTGGAGAACGAGGACAGCGAGGACGATATCATTCTGCTCAGCGGCAGTGAGCTGGATCTGGACGAGGCGGTCACCACGGCCTTTGTACTCGCCATGGATACAAAGAACCTTTGCTCAGAAGACTGCAAAGGGCTGTGCGCCAAGTGCGGTGCCGATCTCAACCTCGGCCCCTGCGGGTGCAGACCTGACGTAGATCCACGATGGGCGGCGCTTGCGCAGCTGTTGGATGATGAAAACTGAGTATTCCACAAAGAGCGTGCTTTACGGCACACAGACCGAAGGAGGTGTCACCCATGGCGGTTCCTAAGAGAAAAGTATCCAAGGCCCGGCGCGATAAGCGGCGCAGCTCCCACTGGAAGCTGGAGACTCCCGGTATCGTGACCTGCCCCAAGTGCGGCGCCTACCGGCTGCCCCACCGGATGTGCAAAAATTGCCTGACCTACAACGGCCGTTCTTTCGGCCCCCAGCAGGCGGAGGCTCAGCAGCAGTAAGCGGAGGCGGAGCGGCTGTCCCATAGGCGGCGGTCCTCCCTCCCATGCTTCTCCCCCTGCACCGGCGGCAGGTGCCGCCAAAAAAGATGCTTGACTTTTGTCAGGCATTCCCTTATAATGCTCTTTGCGTTCAAAGACAGCAGGCTGCGAAAGCGGAAGTCCTGCCGAGGATGCGGTGGAAACATAGTTTTGTTTGTTTACGCTGTTTTGTGTCTTTGTGCGCGAAACAGCGTTTTATTATTCTCTGGAGGTGAAATCAAATGCCCAACGCAAAAGTTCTGGAAGCGAAGAAGGCCGTGGTGGCCGAGCTGACCGAGAAGCTGCAGAACGCCGCCTCCGGCGTCCTGGTCGACTATAAGGGCATCACCGTGGCTGAGGATACGGCTCTCCGCAACGAGCTTCGGAAGAACGAGGTGGAGTACGCCGTTGTGAAGAACACCCTGACCCGGTTTGCCGTGGAGGGCGCCGGCCTGGGTGAGCTGGGCGAGTGCCTGAACGGCACCACGTCTCTGGCCATCAGCCACAACGACCCCATCGCGCCCATG
Organism: uncultured bacterium; assembly: GCA_949288405.1. GTDB lineage: Bacteria > Bacillota > Clostridia > Oscillospirales > Oscillospiraceae > Lawsonibacter. The sequence continues at coordinate 16,425 of CASEKM010000006.1, forward strand.
CGCGTGATCAACAAGTTCGCCAAGCAGTTCAACGGCGCCAAGTTCACCATCAAGGCCGGTTTCATGGACGGCAAGATCCTGCCCCTGGACGAGATCCTGGCCATTGCCGAGCTGCCCGCCAAGGAGGTCCTGCAGGCCCAGGTCCTGGGTACCATGCTGGCCCCCATCACCAGCCTGGCCATCGTCCTGAAGGCCATCGCCGAGGAGAAGGGCGGCTTCGTGGAAGCCGAGCCCGCCGAGGCCGAGGCTGCCCCCGCCGAGTAATTCATCCGGCACATTCTGATTTTAAATTTGAAATTATCATTTTAGGAGGTATTTTACCATGGCTAGCGAGAAGATTACCGCTCTCATTGAGGAAGTGAAGGGCCTGACCGTTCTGGAGCTGTCCGAGCTGGTGCACGCTCTGGAGGAGGAGTTCGGCGTGTCCGCCGCCGCTATGGCCGCTCCCGCCGCCGGCGGCGCTGCCGCTGCTCCCGCTGAGGAGAAGACCGAGTTCGACGTGATCCTGGCCAGCTTCGACGCCGCCGCCAAGATCAAGGTCATCAAGGCCGTCCGTGAGATCACCGGCCAGGGCCTGGCCGAGGCCAAGGCCACTGTCGAGGGCGCCCCCAAGGCTCTGAAGGAGGGCGTGTCCAAGGACGAGGCCGAGGAGATGAAGAAGAAGCTGGAAGAGGCCGGCGCCAAGGTGGAGCTGAAGTAAGTTCTTCCCCTCTGAATCGTACGGAAAAGCACAGGACCCGGAGGATGTTCCTCCGGGTCCT